>JANMQE010000612.1:0-8662 GCA_031370195.1 Phyllobacteriaceae bacterium | reverse complement strand
CCCATCGCAAGATTGCCAAGGGCAGGGTTTCCCTTGGCGCGCGCATTGATTTGCATGGACTGACGCAAGGGGAAGCACACACGCTCTTGCATGCGGTCAACAGCCATTGAGCGGCCAGGCGTCAATTGCACCTTCGCGGCAGCAATTGGACCCAGAGCTTCGTTTTCAACCGGGCTTTCGCGGAAGAAGATGAATGAACGGTTCTGCCAGAGAAGCGCATCAGCCTTGTCAGGATTTTCACGCAGCCATCTGCGAATTGCCTGCATCGAAATTTGTGACTGTGGCACATCGCCCCGATCCACCAATATCCGGCCAGGACCTGAGAACGGGTGCCCGGTCTTGGCGGCATAGGTGATGCCGATCATGGTGTCGTCAGGCAGCCTGATGCGAGCCGCACCTTGCACATGGATGAAGAACGCTTCTATCTTGTCGGCGACATAAACCAGTTCGAGGCCGCGCCCTTTGAGATAACCGCGCTCGATCTGGCCGCGATCCGGGTGTTCTTCGAGACCTTCGGCTGTCTTTCTGGCAAAACGCAAACAGGGGTCCATTCCAGCCGGTCGGGACGCGTCCGTGATTTCCACCAGATCGTCCGGCACGGCATAAACCGGTATCGGAAACGCATCGCTGCGGGTGCGCGAGCCGTTGACGATTGGCTCATAAAAGCCCGTCACAAGCCCGGGTTCACCATTGCTGTTTGTCAGCCGGACCGGCTCGAATTCGGACTGGAAGAAATCGCGGGCCTGGCTGTGACCATCGATATCAGCGGAAATCGCATGCGCAAACACCGGACGGAACCGTTCAAACAATCGGTCACTCGAGCCATCGCGGTATGATTTTCTCAGCGCCTGTTCAGCGGAACGCTTGAAAGCTTCAAATGCCGCCAGATGGTCATCCTCACGCCAACCGGGCAGGTCGTCAAAGCTGACGGGTCTGTTCGGCTCGCCCGGCATGGCGCATCACTCTTCCGCTTCGGTGGCGGCCAGCTTCCAGTTCGGGTCGCGCGAGCGGGTGTCACGCGAAAATGTCCAGACGTCCTTGACCTCAGTGACGGCTTCGCGGTCGCCATCAACCACGTTGCCATCCTTATCGATAGTCGCCGAAATCAACTGGCTGACCAGCTTCAATGTGACATTGGCCTCGCCGCCCTTCATCTCTGCGTCGGCAAATTCGCATTTGGAGATGCCGACAAACGAGGACTCAATCTTTTCGCCGCGCATTTCGCGTTCACTTATCGCAGCGACAAAGCCATCATAAACTTCCCGCGACAACAGACCTTTCAGTGCCTTGCGGTCGCCGTCGGCATAGGCTGTGACGATCATCTCATAGGCCATCTTGGCACCGTTCATGAATTCAGCAGGAATAAACGACGGGTCGGCATCACGCACGGCGCGAAGTCCGTTGTTGAGATCGGTGCCGGCCGCAGCGACCTCGTCCACCATCGAATAATCTTTGCTGCCATCGGCCTTGCGCTTGGGCAGGGTGACAACATTGCTGTCCTTGACCGCTGCATCGCCATTGTCGCGGCGCGAACCAGCATACGGATCAAATGGCGGACGCTCGCTTCCAGTCCGCTTGCCGAGGACGCCGCGAAGCTGCAGGAAGACAATCACTGCGGCGACAAAGAATATCAATGTGCTGAAATCGAGATACTGCATTGCTGACTTCCTGTTGGCCGCCCGGGTTACGCCGGAGTGGCGTGTCTTGTTGATATAGTCCGCTGATGCAAATCATTCAAACCCGGACTCGACAAGAAACATGGCGCCTACCATATGAATTGCCGGAATACAGGCTGATAATCGCCTGTTTGATGAAATGGAAAGATTTTGGTGCGCTTTTTGCTCTTGCCCATCCTTTTGCTGCCGCTGATTGAAATTGCCGTGTTGATTCTCGTTGGCAGCAGCATTGGCATTCTGGCGACCATCGGCTTGATCATCCTCACCGGTTTTCTTGGCATGGCGCTTCTACGCATTCAGGGTTTTGCTGTGCTGGCAAAGATTCGGGCAGATATGCAACGGGGCCAGGCACCCGACAAAAGCCTTGCTGATGCAGCCATGATCGCTTTGGCCGGTCTGTTCCTGATCATTCCCGGCTTTCTCAGCGACATTATTGGAATTTTGCTGTTTTTGCCACCGGTGCGGGCGCTGATCCGCTCGGCCATTGGTCGCAGGGTTTCGATTGTGCGCTCTGGCGCAGGAATTCGGCCGGATGTCGTTGATCTTGACCCGGCTGACTACCGGCGCACTGATCCTAATGCTGATTTGTCCTCGCCCACTTTGCCTTCCTCTTCTTTGTCTTCCCCTTGGCGGCGGTCGAATGACAAAAGGTGAGCGCAGCCGGATTCTTGCCACTCTGCGCACTTCATGCTAGCGACCGCTCCGGATTTTAACGGGCTGCTGTCAATTTGCGGCCGGACATGAGGAATTTTTAGATGGCCACCGAAGACAAGCCCGGCAATGGCGCAGCGCCGTCGCTCAACGTGCTCGCGCAATACGTCAAGGACCTTTCGTTCGAAAGCCCCGGCGCGCCGTTGACGCTGCGCCCGCGAGACAAGGCACCGAACATCAACATCAACGTCAACGTCAACGCCAATCCGCTTTCTGAAACCGACTTCGATGTCGTGCTGACACTCGACGCCAAGGCGACTGATGGCAAGGACACGTTGTTTGCATCCGAACTGGTTTATGGCGGCGTGTTCCGCATCACTGGTTTTCCGCAAGAGCACATGCTGCCGCTGCTGTTTATTGAATGCCCACGCCTGCTGTTCCCGTTTGCACGGCAGATCATTGCCGAAGCAACGCGCAATGGCGGCTTCCCGCCGTTGATGATTGACCCGATCGACTTTGCCGGCATGTTCCAGAAGCGTCTTGCCGAGGAGCAGGCGAAGGCCAAGGTTCAGATGAGCTGAATTCACTGATGATTTGACGACGGAAAAACCGCCGGTGCTTCACACCGGCGGTTTCTTTATCCGGTATACCCGGAAATTTTGCGCCAGATGGCTTGATCTCCAAGCTTCCTGACAAGCGCCTCGTGCGCGACCCGCTCGTCTTTGCTCAGGCGTGGCGGTAGCGGCTCGGGACGCGCTTCGACGACAATGATTAGAGAATCTGTACGCGGCGTCCCAGCTGCATTGGTTTCAACCGTCACAAGCCCCAGCGCCGCCTGTTTGCCGCCGTTGAGTTCGAGATAGACTTCCGCCAACAATTCCGCATCCAGAAGCGCGCCGTGCAAGGTGCGGTGGCTGTTGTCGATGCCGTAGCGCTTGCACAATGCGTCGAGGCTGTTCGGCCCCATCGGGTGCTTGCGGCGCGCGAGTTGCAGCGTGTCGATGACGCGGTCGTTGGTAACAGGCGGCAGGCCTAACCTCGCAAATTCGGCGTTGATGAACTCCGTGTCAAAACTTGCATTGTGGGCGACGAGTTTGGCACCGTCGATGAATTCGCAAAACTGGTCTGCAATCGCACCAAAATTCGGCTTGTCCGCAAGATCGCTGGCTGAAATGCCGTGGACGCGCTGAGCGTCGGGATGAATGACGCGGCCTTGCGGGTTGATGTAGACGTGGAACGTACGACCAGTGGCGAAACGGTTGATCAACTCAACGGCGCCGATCTCAATCACACGGTCATCATTCTTGTCGAGGCCGGTGGTTTCAGTGTCAAAGATAATCTCACGCATTGTCGCGGCTTTCGCTGATGGACGTTATAATGGCGCGTACGGAGTGGCGGGCGGCATCCAATCCATGGCCGGTGTCGATGATGTAGTGCGCCCTGAGACGTTTGTCTGCGTCCGGCATTTGGCGGGCAAGGATTGCCTCAAGTTTTTGCGCTGTCATGCCCGGACGCGCCAAGACACGCGTTCTCTGGATTTGCGGGTCGGCGGTCACGACCACAATCTTGTCAAACCGTAGTTCACCGCCGGTTTCATAGAGCAGCGGAATATCGACCACCGCAAGGGAAGCGCCGGACTTACGGGCCTGTTCAACAAAATTCAATTCTTTTTGGCGGACCAGGGGATGAACAAATGCCTCAAGCTGCTTCAGCTTTTCAGGCCTGCTGAAGACGGCGGCGGACAGTTTGCCGCGGTCAACTTTGCCGTTGGCCGTCGTCCCCGGAAATGCAGCCTCGATTATCGGGACAGCAGCGCCTTCATACAGATCATGGACAGCGGCATCGGCAGAATGGACAGGGATGCCTTCATCTTCAAACATCGCCAACGTCGTTGATTTGCCCATGCCGATAGACCCGGTCAACCCGAGCACGATCATTTGCCCTGCTCCATGCCGGCGATGATCATGTCGCGAAGCTCGTTTGTTACACGCTGCCGGACGCCGAACCACTTCTCAAATCCCGGCACAGCCTGATGCAACAGCATGCCCAGGCCATCTGCAATTTCCAATCCGTGGGTCTTTGCATCGACAAGAAACGGGGTGATCAGGGGGACATAGACGATATCGGTGACCAAGGTGCCGCTTTTGACTTTTGCCATGTCGAGTGGGATTGATCCCTCGCCTTTCATGCCAAGTGATGTGGTGTTGACGAGAAGGTCCACTTCTTCGGCAAGCTCATTCAGCGCTGCAAAGGGGTGCGGCCGGACCTTGGTGCCAAAGCGGTCCGCCAGTTCTTTGGCGCGGCCCTCGGTGCGGTTTGCGACGTGGATGGTTTGAAACCCGCGCTCCATCAGCGCATGGATGACTGCGCGGCTCGCACCGCCCGCGCCAACGACAAGCGCAGTTTTGCGGGTGTCCCAGCCCGGTGCCTGTTCGTCGAGATTTGCGGCAAAGCCATAGGCGTCAGTATTTGTTGCAAAGAGCTTGCCGTCTTCGAGCCATAGGGTGTTGGCTGCACCAATGATCTCGGCAACGGTTTCACGTGAATCAGACAGTGCAGAGGCTGCCTCTTTATGCGGAATGGTCACATTGCCGCCGACGTAAAATCCATCTTTCATTTTCTCCATGAAGGCCCCAAAGTCTTCGGGCGCGACATCGACTGCTTTATAGTCTCCCGCAATGTTGGCCGCCTTCAGCCAATGGCCATGGATCATCGGTGACCTGGAGTGGCTGATCGGATGGCCACAGACAAAGGCGTGTCTTATCTCAGTCATCAATGACGCCCCGTTCCCGCAGCTCTTTCAGGACCGGCAAAAGCGGCAGGCCGACGATGGTGAAATAGTCGCCTTCAATGGCCTCGAACAATTGCACGCCTTCGGCTTCATACTGATAAGCGCCGACAGAAGAAAGCACTAGGTCGCCGACGCGCTGCAGATGCCTGTCGATGAATTCATCGGACAGCGTGCGCATGGTGAGGCGGGCGATGGAAAGGTGGTGCCACACAATCTTGCCGTCCACCGCCAAAGCGACGCCGCTGTTCAGCTGGTGCGTTTGGCCGGAGAGCGCCTGCAAATGACGTTTTGCTCTGTCGATGCCGTCTGGTTTGTGAAACACGGTTCCGTTCAGCGACAGGGTCTGGTCGGCACCAAGAACCAACGCGCTGATGTTGCGTGACGAAACCTCGATCGCTTTGGCCTTGGCCAATTCAAGCGCAACTTCGGACGGTGTCGCGCCTCTTGCTTGAAGCGGCGCTTCAACCGCGCGTTCATCAATGCGGACACTTTCTGTGACAAACGACACACCGGCATTGGCAAGCAGCGTCGCGCGAAATTGGCTTTTGGAAGCGAGGATCAGATTGGCCATTGTTCATCCATCGGCAAAGCTGGCGTGGTCCGCAAGCAGAAAATTGCCTACACATGCACTTCATGTGCGCAGTCAACACATCAAGGGACGGATTGTGCATTGCTGTGGATAAAGAGACGCTGGCTGCTGTCAGAACCATTGGCGAGGGGAGAGGCACGTGATTTGTCCACAGGCAGCAGCATGGCGAACAGAGTTGTGATTGCCTGTGGACAGGGGCTGCAAGTGAGCGTTCTTTTCCGGCTTTGCAGCAACTGTTCACAGCTTTTGGCGATATTGCGGTTACGAACATGCTGATTTTGCAGTTGGATTTAGGTTATCACCATAAACGCTGTTTTGTGCGAAACTTTGTTGTCCCGATCAGGTTAAGGGCGGCAATTTGGACAATTGCGGCAAAGACGGCTATCCCCGATAGACACAGACTCTAAGAATCTTAAAAGCAGAAATCCTTGAATCAGGATTTTAAGAAGGCTCAGGGATAACGGCATGTCTGACTTGAATTCGATCCTGAAAGTGCTTGGGGGCGAAGCGGTTTATCCGCCTCCGATCTGGATGATGCGCCAAGCCGGGCGCTATCTGCCGGAATACCGTGAGCTGCGGAAACAGGCCGGGAGTTTTCTTGATCTTTGCTACAATCCGGACTTTGCCAGTGAGGTCACACTGCAGCCAATCCGGCGGTTTGGCTTTGACGCGGCAATTTTGTTTTCAGATATTCTGGTTGTTCCTCATGCGCTCGGGCGGGGCTTGCAGTTCTCAGAAGGTCATGGGCCGTTGATGACACCGATTGAGGCGGATGAAGTCGCGCGAATTGATCCTTCCATGTTTCACGTGAATCTGGAACCGGTGTACCAGACCGTACGACAGGTGAAGGCGAGGCTCGACAGGCGTACGGCGCTTATCGGATTTTGCGGCGCGCCGTGGACGGTGGCAACCTACATGATTGCCGGCAAGGGAACGCCGGACCAATCCCCTGCCCGCTTGTTTGCTTACCGTCACCCTGAGGCCTTTGATGCGTTGCTGCTGCTGCTGGCTGATTGGTCAGCCGAATATCTGATACGACAATTGGATGCCGGTGCGGATGCGGTGCAGATTTTTGATTCCTGGTCAGGTGTTCTTGATGAAGCGATGTTTCAGCGCGCTTGCGTGCTGCCTGTAAAGCGAATGGTTGACAAGGTCCGGGCCGCGCATCCTGATGTCAGGATCATCGGCTTTCCCAAAGGTGCCGGAGCGATGATGCGCAGCTATCGGGCGTCAACGGGTGTAAGCGCGCTGGGTCTTGATTGGTCAATCCCAAGCTGGTTGGCGCAGGAGTTGCAGTCATCCGGCCCGGTGCAAGGCAACCTTGACCCGTTGCGTGTCGTGGCCGGTGGTGATGCGCTGGAGGACGGTGTGGCTGCCGTTTTGCGCGTACTGGGAAATGGGCCACTGATCTTCAATCTTGGCCATGGCATTACGCCTGACGCGCCGCTGGCCCATGTCGAGCGGTTGGTCGAACTGGTACGAAAAGGTTGACGCATGGAGCGTGAAACGGCTCGTGACGGGACACTGGCTGCCAAGCGCGCAGGAGTTGCGCTGCTGGTTTTTGCCCTGTTCGCAGCTGCCTTGTTCTGGTTGCATCCTGACCAGCTTTATCTTTGGATCAAGGCGTTGCATGTGATTTCCGTGATCGCGTGGATGGCGGGGATGTTTTATCTGCCGCGCCTGTTTGTCTATCATGCAGACTTGGCAGGCGGGTCTGAGGCATCGGAGTTGTTTAAAGTGATGGAACGCCGGCTTTTGCGGGTGATCATCAATCCGGCGATGACATTGGCATGGGTGTTCGGGCTCTGGCTGGCGTGGTCCGGCTTTGGTTTTTCCGGCGGCTGGCTGCATGTGAAGCTGATTGCTGTTTTGGCACTGTCCGCGTTCCACGGCTATCTTTCCAAGGCTGTGCGCGAGTTTGCTGCGGACCGGAACAGCAAGAGTGCACGGCATTGGCGCTTGATGAATGAGGTGCCGACCGCATTGATGATTGTGATTGTCATTCTGGTTGTCGTAAAGCCATTTTGATATGGTCTGCCACGCAATGATTCAGCTTGCCCTGTCGCTGCTGCGAGTCTAAAGGACAGGCTTATTGTTTGCCTGTTTCGCATCACTTGCAGTTATTTGTGTCCCTCCCCGGGCCATGGCATGCGGAAATTCCGGGCTTCATTCCATTCATACCCAAGGTTTTACGAGAATGCAGGAAATGAAACTCCAGGAGCTCAAGAGCAAGACGCCGACTGATCTGTTGGCATTTGCCGAATCGCTGGAAGTCGAAAACGCAAGCACGATGCGCAAGCAGGAGCTGATTTTCGCAATCTTGAAAAAGCTGGCGGCGCAGGAAGTCGAGATTATCGGTGAAGGCGTTGTGGAGTTGCTGCAGGACGGGTTTGGATTTTTGCGCTCGGCACAGGTGAATTATCTGCCTGGCCCTGATGATATCTATATTTCGCCTTCACAGATTCGTCGGTTTTCATTGAAGACCGGCGACACGGTTGAAGGTCCGATCCGTGGTCCCAAGGAAGGCGAGCGCTACTTCGCATTGCTGAAGGTCAACACCATCAATTTTGAAGACCCGGAGAAGATCAAGCACAAGACGCATTTTGACAATCTGACGCCGCTCTATCCCAATGAGCGCTTCAAGATGGAAATCGAAAACCCGATGATCAAGGATCAGTCAGCGCGCGTGATCGACCTTGTTGCCCCGCTTGGCAAGGGTCAACGCGGCCTGATTGTTGCGCCGCCGCGCACCGGCAAGACTGTGCTGTTGCAGAACATTGCTCATTCGATCACGGCCAATCATCCGGAATGCTATTTGATTGTGCTGTTGATTGATGAACGGCCGGAGGAAGTGACGGACATGCAGCGCTCTGTGAAGGGTGAGGTTGTGTCTTCGACATTCGATGAGCCCGCGCAGCGCCACGTGCAAGTGGCTGAAATGGTTATCGAAAAGGC
>JANMQE010000171.1:0-2992 GCA_031370195.1 Phyllobacteriaceae bacterium | reverse complement strand
TTGCCGTGCATCGGCACATGCAGATGGCGCAGTTCGCCGCCATAGGCTTCGGCCAATGCCTGCAGCCCGAGGCAGACGCCAAAGATCGGGAGATCCCGTTTGCGCGAATTGGTGATGGTCGCCTTGCAGTCAAAATCCTTCGGCGTGCCAGGTCCCGGTGACAGGACAACAAGGTTCGGGTTTACCCTGTCGAACACTTCGTCGGACACGGGCGAGCGCACGGTCGTCACCTCCGCGCCGGTCTGGCGGAAATAATTGGCGAGTGTGTGAACGAAACTGTCTTCGTGATCGACCAGAAGGATACGCACACCCTCGCCGACCCGCGCAGCCGTGTTGCCGGCACCGGACGAATTGCCCTTCGGCGCTTCGCGGATGGCGGAGATCAGGGCGGAGGCCTTCAGTTCGGTCTCGGCCTCTTCCTCTTCCGGAATGGAATCAAACAGCAGCGTTGCCCCGGCCCGCACCTGCGCAATACCTTCCTTGATGCGGATGGTGCGCAGCGTCAGGCCGGTGTTCATGTCGCCGTTGAAATTGATCATGCCGATGGCACCGCCGTACCAGGCGCGGGCACTCTTTTCATTCTCCTCGATGAACCGCATCGCCCACAGCTTCGGCGCGCCGGTGACAGTCACCGCCCATGCGTGGGAGAGGAACCCGTCGAAAGCATCCATGCCTTCGCGCAGGCGCCCTTCAATGTGGTCAACCGTGTGGATCAGCCGCGAATACATTTCAATCTGGCGGCGGCCAATGACCCGCACAGAGCCCGGCTCGCACACGCGGCTCTTGTCGTTGCGGTCAACGTCCGAACACATGGTGAGTTCGGACTCGTCCTTCTTGGAATTCAGCAGTTTCAGGATCTGCTCACTGTCGGAAATCGCATCATCGCCGCGCTTGATCGTGCCGGAAATCGGGCAGGTCTCGATCCGCCGTCCATTGACCCGCACGAACATCTCCGGCGATGCGCCAATGAGATATTCGCGGTTGCCCAGATTGATGAAGAACGAATAGGGCGACGGGTTGATGACCTTCAGCCGCCGCGAAATCTCCGATGGTTCGGTCTCGCAGCGCTCGTAGAAGGTCTGGCCGGGCACCACTTCAAACAGATCGCCGCGGCGGAAGCTTTCCATCGCCTTTTTGACCAGACTGGCATATTCGCCCGGCTTGTGATCGCCGCGACCGGGATCAACGGTCGACGGCACAAATGGCACATCCGGCGTCTCGCGTGACAGGCCCTTGGTCGATTTGCCGCCAAACCCGAACTCATAGCGCTCGTGCCATGCTTTGGCGGAATAATGGTCCACCACCAAGACTTCATCAGGGAGAAACAGCACCAGATCGCGCTGGTCATCGGGCCGCTGGAGTTTGAATTTGATCGGATCGAACTGGAAGCAGAGATCATAGCCGAACGCGCCATAAAGGCCGAGCGATGCGTCCATCTCCGAATAGAACAGCCCGACAATGGCGCGAAGAACGGTGAACACAGACGGCACGCGCGAACGCTCTTCCTCGGTGAATTGCCGGTCCGGCTCATCCACTTTGACGTCTAGCTTGCGGCCTGCAATGCCGCCAACCGTAACGTCTGCCGTGTTGTGCAGCACGCTTTCAATCCACGGCAGGATCACGTCGCCGCGCCCGTTCAGCGCCTCGATCATAACATCGCGCCCGCGCGCCGTGATCACCACTGGCGGATCGGCAATCGCCGTATCCCAGCGCGTGTAACGGCCGGGATACTCGTAGTTGGACGAAAACACCGCGCCGCGCCGCGAATTGAGCTTGTCAACGTAGGCCTCGATGGCTCCGGCATAATCTGTCGGAAACTTCAACTTGGTGACGGTGATGCCGCCGCCTGTCACATATTGTTCCGAACCATCTTCGAGCGTCACGACCATCCCAAATCTCCAAATTTCATCCGGGCGCCGGACTGCACAAACAAAAAGCCGCCCGGTTGTCCCGCTGCGGCCTCCATACTTCAAACATACATGCTCAATGTTGCTGGGCCGCTGTTAACGGATCCGCCACCAACCTTGACTGAGCACTGAATGTTTCATGGCCGCAATGACTAGCGGCAATCGCCAGCGGTTTCAACCGCTTTTGTCTGGCCGGGAGATAGCAAAAAACCGGAAGCCCGGACAATGGGCGGAATGTCCGGGCTTCCAAGATTTGCCTGGCCAGGCTCAACACAGTCCGCCGGGAAAAAAGCAGGGGAAACCCGGCGGCCTGTGAATCAGTGGCACTTTGGGTGTGCCGTGATTCGATGTTTAAACCAGTGCGGGAAATTGTAAACAGAAATTTGCAACTAAATTACCTTGGGTTGTAATTTATCCACCTGACCACCGCCAAAACCCGCTCCCGAAGCGGCAGGCTGCTCACTGGCAGGGCGTTGGGTCAGGATATCTCCAGCTGGCCATCGCTGCGATCACGCGCGAACTGGCCGAGCTCTAGGGCGCAAGTATCGCATTGTCGCGGGCGCAGATGAGCGAACTGAGGGTGTTGCCGGGGCGGGATGACCATCAGCGCCGATGGTCCGACACGAGCCGTCTTCTCCCGATTTTTCCAACGGGGCCGAAGGCTGGCGAGACCCGTGGCTCGCCCCGGTCAGATGTCGACAGGCAGACCTGTCACGCCGTAGCCTTGGCGAAGCCGGATGAGGGCACCACAGCACCCAAAGCCGCAGACTTATCCCGCAGCAAAACTCCGCCAACCCATTGATATCATTCAAACCACAACTTTTTCCGCATCATTCTATCCACCCGCCCAAAATCCCGCGCGATAATCCCCGTCATGTTCAACAAGGGATCGTGCATACAGTGAACTGGGAAATGGCCATCACCCGCAACCACGCCCTGCTGCTTGGCATCATCGCCGAGCTGTTCGCGATGCTGCGCGGAACCGACCGCGCTCTTCCCCTCTGCCGCGAAGCGGGGTCCGAAGGACGGGCGAGACCCGTGGCTCGCCCCGGGCCGGCGGCTTCGCGCAGCGAAGCGGTGAGGGC
>JANMQE010000517.1:0-1594 GCA_031370195.1 Phyllobacteriaceae bacterium | reverse complement strand
GCCGGAGGTGCGGCAAAGCGCGTGATGTATCTGACAATTTCGTCTTCGGGCGTGTCGGCCATCATGGTTTCCGGATTTCAGTTACCCAAAGTCAAGAGTGATATCCGCAGCCTCACTTATGATCGCCGAAGGATCAACACTCAAGCACGGCGGAAAATGATATGTCGGCCAACTCCAATAGACCTGCAAGCCAGATTCAGGGCAAACCGCGTGACAATGCGCCTGTGCTCGAGACCAACTGGAAACCCCTGTCAATCAAAACGGGACGGGGCGATGCGGCCGCTCCGCTCACCATTACCCGCCTCACGCATGCATGCGTCTTGATCCAATGGGGCAATGAGGCGCTGCTGACCGATCCGTGGTTTTCGGAAAAGCCGCTTTATCACCATGGCGAAAGCCTGCCGTTTGACGTGGCGGGCCTGCCCAAGCTCACCGCTGTTCTTTCGAGCATGGATCACTATGATCATTTCGACGTCAAGGCGTTCAGCGCCTACCGCAATCTCTCGGTGCCGTTTGTGACCATCAAGGGCAGCGCCCAAGCCGAAGCTGCACGCGCGGCGGGCTTTTCTGATGTGCGCGATGTCGCGGCCTGGACGTCGGTCAAGATCGGCAGCGCAACGCTTCATGCCATCGCTGCAAATGCGTTTGCGCCAAACGCATTCCGCTACGAGCAGGCCTATGTCATTGAGGCCGCCGGGCGAACCCTGTTGTTCTGCCCGCATTTCCTGAAAGACGAACCGTTGGTGCGCGTAAAAGCGCAGTTCCCCGACATTGACGTTGCCCTCCTTGGCATCAACGGGCTGCGGATCAAGCCGCTCCTGAACCGGCAGATGAGCATGGACCCCGAGGATGCAGCGCGGGTCTGTTCGCTCCTGAACATCCCGGTCTGCGTGCCCATCCATTATGCCTTCAATGGCGGCTGGTTCTCGTCAACGTTCCTTCTCTCGCACAAGGGAACGCCGGAAAAATTCGCCGAAGCCGCCAGACACCAGTCGCCATCGACCAATGTGATCACGCTCAGCCCCGGCCAGCCGCTGATGCTGGAGTGATGGTCCCTCAGGCATTGAGGGGGAAGACGGCCAACCACCAACGGGTCCGGTTAGCCGTCTTCTCCCCGCTTCTCCAGCGGGGAGAAGGTGCCGACAGGCGGATCAGGGGAGCCACGTGCCAAGTTTTATTGTCAAAGCGCGTTAAGATTTTCGTCCATCGACTCGTGAAAATTAGCTTGCAACAAGCCGCTTCAGCTTGTGTGAACGACGACAACTCTGCCGTTCATCACGACTTCGCGACCGTCCGAAATCCTGAAGTCACCACCCCGCCGTGCACAAGGTCTGGCCGGGCGATCACCTCGTGAAGGCTCAGTGGCGTGTGGCGCGGGTCGATGCCGATATCCAGCAGCAGGTGGTCGGGCAAATCCTTCACGTCTTTGTAGAGGCGGCCCGTTGTTTCTTCTGCCGGAAACAGGCGTTGCAAGACGGCGTGCGCGCGTTCGACGATTGATGGCGAGATGCGGTTGATGGCGATGACGGACATGATGGAACTCCAATTTTCATATCAAGTTTTGCTTGATGTTGATCCATTGTCCCTACAATGC
>JANMQE010000164.1:0-3678 GCA_031370195.1 Phyllobacteriaceae bacterium | reverse complement strand
CAACGCCGTCCTTGCGCTTTTTCCAATCCGTAATTTTCACGGGCCGGTCCGGCAGGCGTATCTCAAAATGGGCACCGCGCTCGCGGTCTTCGCGCGATTCTATCGTGCCGCCGTGCAAGGTGACGAGCTCGTGGGCGATGGCAAGGCCAAGGCCCGTGCCTTCGGCCCGGGTTGAACCCCTGAACGCCGCAAACAGGTTTTCGCGCGCTTTCTGTGGCAGGCCTGGGCCTGTGTCTTCAACGCTGATGACCGTGACGCTGCCAAGGCGGCCGCCGGTGAGGATGATGCGTTTAGCCGGCCCGTCGTGCGCGGCCAGCGCCTGCACGGAATTGCGGACCAGATTGGCAATGATGCGGAACAGCTGGTCTGGATCAGCGTCGACCAACAGATCATCGGGAACCATGTTGACAGCTTCCACGCCGTGCGCTCCAGCCTCGTCGATCCCAAGCAGTTCGCAGACTTCGATGACCAGATGCCTGACGGGCACCGTGCGGAATTTTGGCGCTGCCTCATGGCCTTTGCCATAGGCGAGCACGCTCTCGGAGAAGGTCACGGCGCGGTCGAGTGCCCGCAGGAGCCGCGGGGCGATCTTGCGCACTGCGGGGTCTTCCACGTCGGTCAAGCGGTCTGACAAGAGCTGCGCCGGGGCCAGCATGTTGCGCATGTCGTGGTTGATTTTGGAGACGGCAAGACCCAAATCGGCAAGGTGTTTGCGGCTCGACAGCGTGCGCTGCAATTCCTTTTGCATGGCCGCAAGCTCATGCTCGGCAACGCCGATTTCGTCATTGCGCATGGCTGGAACAAGAATCCCTGACGGATTTTCCGGGTCGGCCGAAAAGCGCAGCATGTTGGCCGTCATCGCGCGGATTGGCGCGATCATCAGGCGGCGGAGCGCAAGGTAAACGAGCGCGCCCGTGAACAGCGATATGATGATCGACAACAGGAAGACATTTCGCGCATAGACCAAAAGCGCATCAAGAAGACCTTTGTCTGACAGGATGATCTCAACGGTCTTGCCGCTGGTGCCGACCGGGCCAAACACCCTGATTGTGTCATCGCCGCCATTCATCAGCGTGTCGAACACCCCGCCGACTGCTTCGAGCACACCGGATTGTGTCAGGTCAATGTGCCGGTCAACTTCCGGCGGCATTTCCTCTACAGCGAGCAGGCGCGACACGCCCTCTTCGCGCAGCGCGATCGCTTTGGCACCGGTTGCCATCAGGATGTCGTCCTGCATCTTTCGGGACAGGCTTTCGGCATCGGCATTGGCGAGGACGACGGCAGCAACGCCTGCGGTGTTCACCCGGTCCTGCAGCCAGCGCATGCGGAAATTGGCAACCGAGGGAACAAATATCAGCACTTCGGCAATCATCACAAATGTGACGGTCAGCACCAGCACCTTGGACGAGAGCGAACGCGACGAATTTATCTTCCCGGGTTCGCGGGCGGAATTGTCGGGGGTGGCTGGCTGAAGATCCGTCATGCGTGCAACTTACCCGAAAATCCTCAAGAACCCAATCAGCTTTCTGAGGCGCGGGCTTCGCGCCAGCGGAGCGTAATAGGTGATCGCCGCGCGTTTACCTGCTTCTGCCATGGTTGGATAGGGTGCGACATATCCGGCGATGTCACGCACGCTCATGCCTTTGGACAGTGCCAGCGCCCACATGTTGATCATTTCTCCTGCGCCATGGCCGCCTATCGACACGCCAAGGATGCGGCCCTTGTTGTTGGTGATGATCTTGATCAGACCTGCGGTTTTATGCTCAGCTTCGGCGCGGTCGTTTTCAGCGAACGGCCAGCGCAGAACATGGAATGCCGTGCCGGATTTTTTCGCTTCCGCCTCAGTAATGCCGGCTTGAGCCAATTCCGGTTCGGTGAATGTTGCCCAAGGAATGATGGCGCGATTTTCTTTGACCGGCAGGCGGAAGAGAATTGAGCGGACCACGAGGCCTGCATGGTATCCTGCCATATGGGTGAACTGCAGCGAGCCTGCGACATCGCCAATGGCGTAAATGCGGCGGTTGCTGCTTTTCAGATTTGCGCCGACCTTGATGCCGCGACGGTCATAGACGACGCCAGCCTTTTCCAGATTCATGCCGTTCACATTGGCCGAGCGACCGGCAGCGACCAGAAGTTGCGCGCCATCGACCGTTGCCACGCCATCCGGCCCTTCGACACTTACGCGAATGCCGGTCTTGCCGCGTTTCTCGACGGCGGTGACTTTGGTGTTGTCCAGTATTTTTACGCCCTCGGCGCGCAATGCTGCAAGGACGACTGAGGCAGCTTCCGGGTCATCCTTGCCGAGCGCGGCAAATGCTTCGATAACCGTGACCTCGGCACCCAGACGCCGGTGCGCCTGCGCCATTTCCATCCCGATGGGGCCACCACCAATGATGACGAGATGAGCGGGCAACTTGTCCTGCTCGAACACGGTTTCGTTGGTAAGATACTCAATGTTTTCCAAGCCAGGAATTGGCGGGATGAAGGCCGAAGAACCGGTGGCGATGACGAAGCGGCGGGCCTTGATGGTGATATCACCGGCGACAACCGTGCGCGTGTCTTTGAATTTACCTTCGGCCTGGACAACACGAACGCCAAGCGCGGTGAAACGCTCAACGGAATCATTGGGCGCGATTGCGGCGATGACGGATTTTACATGCGCCATCACAGCTTTGAAATTGACCTGCGGCTCGACAGGTGTGACGCCGAACTTGGCGCCGTTGCGCATTGCCTGCGCCTGTTTTCCTGCGGCGAGCAGCGCCTTGGAAGGGACGCAGCCATAGTTGAGGCAGTCGCCGCCCATCTTGCCTTTTTCGATCAGCACGACCGATACGCCAAAGGAGGCGGCGGCGGCGGCGACTGTCAATCCGCCCGAGCCGGCGCCAATGATGCAGATGTCGGGAGTGAGCGTTTCGGTCATGGATAAATTCCTGTGGCTCAGTTTGAGCGTTTAAAGCGTTTCAGCACAAGCGGGATTGCCGCAACAATTGCAATTGCCGCAAAGGCGAAGGTGATCTGCGGCGTGACGAGCTGCGAGATGGACGGGCTCTGCCCGCTTGCCTTGGCCGCGGCCAGCACGCTGCCAACGCCTTCACCGAGCCATGCAAACGCAAATGTGCCCGGCATGATGCCAAGCGTGGTGGCCAATACAAAGTCGCGGGTTTTCACGTTGAACAATGCGGGGGCGATGTTGACCAGAAAGAACGGGAACACGGGCGCAAGCCGCAGAACCAGCAAATATCCGAATGCGTCCTTGCGAAAACCTTCAGCAAAGGCGGCGGCTTTCGATCCCAGACGATCACGCAAGAAGCCGCCAAAGCCTGACCTTGCCGCAAGGAAAACGATCGTTGCGCCGATTGTCGCGGCCGTGACCACCATTGCGCCACCCTGCAGCCAGCCAAACAGGAAACCGCCGAAGATTGTGAGCACGGACGCAGCCGGGAGTGAAAGCGCCACGGCGGCGATGTAGAGCAGCATGAACATCAAAGACGCAGCCAGGCCATTGGCTGACACAAATGCCTTGAGGCTTTCCTGCTGTTCGCCAAGATAAGAAAGCGACAGATAGTCGGTAAGGCCGAAAGCATAGGCAGCGGCAAGACCGGCGACCAGGACCAGAAGCGGCGCGAACTTTGCAACTCCGGTTTTGGCCACTCCTGTTTTGCTGGCCGGGTTGCGATT
>JANMQE010000513.1:0-1671 GCA_031370195.1 Phyllobacteriaceae bacterium | reverse complement strand
GCTGGCGCTGGCTGAAACGCAGGCGCGGCGAACGGCCCAAGGTCTGTGGAGCCAAGAGCCGCGTCTCAAGGCCCTCAAGGCGGCGGACGGAGCAGCTGCTCTGGCCTTGCTGGGACAACATGCCGTCATGGAGGGCCGTATTGTCAGTATTACAGAGCGTCCCACGATCATCTATCTTAATTTTGCCCGCCGCTGGCGCAATGGCGTGACAGTCACCGTGCCGCGGCGGCTCTGGCGTGATATGGCAGATGCCGGATGGAGCAAGGAAGCGGCCGAGGGGCGATTTGTGCGCGTGCGGGGTATTGTCGAAAACAATGGTAACGGGCCGGTGCTGGCGCTCTCTTCCGGGGCTGCCATCGAGGCGCTGGACTAGACCTATGCAGAGCACAAACCCCCTGGACCTCACGCCTCCCACCATTGTCGGGCAGATGAGAGTTTTCGCCGGTTTGTGTGGCGTGGCCGCGCTTTGCCTGGCATTGGCAGGATGTGGCAATGACAGCAGCCCGTTGCTCCAGCCAGTCATGAAAGCGAATGTGCCGATCACGCGCTCTGCGGGCCAACGGACCGCTGACAGCGAGCATGGCCAGCTCATCGCGTCATTTGGCGGCGAGTATCGCGCACCGGCTGCCAGGCGGCTGATGGAAACCATCGTTGCACGGGTTGTCGCGGCCAGCGATGTGCCGGGCACCAGCTATCAGGTCACGATCCTGAATTCGGCGACGATCAATGCCTTTGCCCTGCCATCGGGGCGGCTTTATGTGACGCGCGGCCTTCTGGCGCTGGCTAATGACACAGCCGAGATGGCCAGCGTGCTGGCCCATGAGATTGCCCATGTTACCGCGCGCCACGCGGCAGAGCGGGATGAGTTGAAGCAGGAATCAGCACTGATCGAGCAGGTCGACAATGATCTGCTCAGCAATCAGGTGCGCGGCTCGCTGACACGGGCCAAATCGCAGATCAGCATTGCCCGGTTTTCGCGCCAGCAGGAACTGGAGGCTGACCAGATCGGCGTGCGTACTGCGGCGAAGGCTGGTTTTGACGCCTATGGTGCAGTCCGGTTCCTGACGGCGCTGGGACGGGCAAGTTCGCGCGATACAGCCTCCGGGCAAAGCCGCAAGCTGGATTTTCTGGCGAGCCATCCTTCGACGCCGGAACGGATTGCGCAGGCCCTCGGTGCAGCCCGGCAGATCGGCGCGCCGGGGCTTGGCGAGCGCGACGAGGCCAACTGGCTGGGCGCGATCAACGGCATTGCCTATGGCGAAGACCCCGGACAGGGGCTCGTGCGGGGACGGCGCTATCTCAACACCCGGCTTGGCATCAGTTTCAGCGTGCCGGAGGCGTTCAGGCTGGAAGCGGATGGTGAAACCGTTGTCGGCTTCACGGCAGACAATGCGCAGGCGATCCGCTTTGACAGCGTCACGCTGGAAACCGGCCAGACCCTGCAATCCTATGTCGGCTCGGAGTGGATTTCCGGTGTCAAGACCGGGGCGATCGAGCCAACGACCGTGGCCGGCCTGCCAGCTGCCGTCACCTCTGGCCGGGGCACCAACTGGCGTTTCCGGCTGGCGGCCATCCAGTCCGGCACGCGGATCTATCGCCTCATCGTGGCCGGGCAGGGCACGGCAGATATCGATGCGGCCATGCGCAATGTCCTTGAAGGTTTTCGCCGCC
>JANMQE010000475.1:0-3537 GCA_031370195.1 Phyllobacteriaceae bacterium | reverse complement strand
GTGGTTGCCGACATGCAGGGCAGCGCGCAGAAAAGCCGCATCCTTGCAGCTGCGCCAGTGTCGCTGGCCGAAATAGAGATTGCACTTGCCGGGCGAATTGATGTTGCCGATGTGATCAGCTTTGATCTTTCCAAAAAAGCGCTCCGCCGCCGTCAGACCCGCCGGTTGGGCGCGCTTGTGCTGGACGATGTGCCGATGGCACCACCTTCGGGCCGTGATGCAGACAGTGCGTTGATTGATGTCATCAGGACACATGGTCTGACCGTTCTGGACTGGCCGGACAGCGCCCTGATCATGCGCAAGCGGCTCGGATGGCTCCATCGCGGGCTAGGTGCGCCGTGGCCGGATATGGGCGATGTAGCGCTGCTGGAAGCGCTCGGCAATTGGCTGCTGCCGTTCATGACCGGCAAACCGGGTCTTGCCCAGCTTCCACCTGACGCGATCCGCAATGGGCTGTTGTCCCTTGTCCCACACGCGCTTCAGCGCAAGATAGAGTTGTTGGCACCGACGCATTTCATAGCGCCGACCGGCAACAGCCATCCGATCCGCTATGACAGCGATGCGCCGGTGCTGGCTATCCGGGTGCAGGAATTGTTTGGGCTCAAGGAACATCCGTCGATCGCGGGCGGCACTGTGCCACTGCTGCTTGAACTCTTGTCGCCCGGCCACAAACCGATCCAGTTGACGCGCGACCTGCCGGGCTTCTGGAAAGGCTCCTGGGCGGATGTGCGCTCGGATATGCGCGGGCGCTACCCGAAGCATGTCTGGCCGGACGATCCGGCCAATGCACTGCCGACAGCACGCGCAAAGCCGCGCGGGACATGACGGTTGGAATGGGCAGGGCAAAGCGCTAGATACGTCGCATGTCATTGCAAACCTTCCCAGACCGCCAAACCTTTCCCGACCGCTATGAGTCACGACGTCTTCGCCTTGTGACACTCATCCGCCTACGCTGGCTGGCGGTGGGCGGGCAGACATTGGCGGTGTTGGTGATTGCCTATGTGCTCGGCTTTCCAATGCCGGTCAGTCTTTGCTTTGCGCTCATTGCCTTGTCGGCGTGGCTTAACCTATTTCTGTCGTTCCGCTATCCATCAACGCTGCGGCTGGACCCGCGTGCGACGCTCGGTCTTTTGGCGTTCGATGTGTTGCAACTGGCTGGTCTCTTGTTTCTGACCGGGGGCATATCCAATCCGTTTGCGACGCTGATGATTGTGCCGGCGGTCATTTCGGCTTCGTCGCTGCCACTCAGATTGACGATGGTGTTGTCTGCGGTGGTGGTCGCCTGTGTCACTGTGCTGGCGGTTTTTCACCTGCCGCTGCCGTGGGATCCGAATGAGAATTTTGTCATTCCGCCCTATCTGAAGGCAGGCATATATTTTGCCATTTTGTCGAGCCTTGCCTTCACGGTCGTCTATGCGCGGCGGGTGGCAGAGGAAGCGCGGCTTTTGGCGGATGCGCTTGCCGCCACGGAACTGGTTTTGCAGCGTGAACAGCATTTGTCGGCGCTCGACGGTCTTGCCGCTGCTGCCGCACATGAACTGGGAACGCCCTTGGCCACCATTCAACTGGTGGCCAAGGAATTGGAACTCGCGCTGAAGTCCGGGTCACCGCACAGGGAGGACGTGGAACTGATCCGCTCGCAAACGGTGCGTTGCCGCGAAATCCTTCAGCGGCTGTCCAGCCTCTCAGCCGCCGGAGAAGAGCACATGGCCAATTTGCCGTTGACCTCGCTGATCGAGGAAATTATCGCGCCGCACCGTGACTTCGGCATCGTCATCAGCAAAAACGCCGCCTATTGCGAAGGCCCGGAACCGGTCGGTCGCCGCAATCCGGGCGTCATCTATGGCCTTGGCAATCTGGTCGAGAATGCCGTTGATTTTGCCCAGTCATCGGTTGCCGTCGAATGGGGTTGGGACAAGAATCATGTCACGATCCGCATTGCCGACGACGGCCCCGGTTTTCCGCAAGACATATTGGCGCATGTGGGCGAGCCTTATGCCAAGAGCCGTCAATCCACCCCGCGCAATGGCGGCGGCGGGATGGGGCTCGGGCTGTTCATTGCGAAAACCTTGCTGGAGCGCTCCGGAGCGGAGATCAATATCCGCAACACCATCAGTGGCAAATCCGGAGCAGATATTCAGGTTGAATGGCCTCGAAGCGCGATGGAAGCGGCAAGACCCACGGCTTTTGCAGCGGACTCTTTGACAAAAGCCACCTTGCGCGCCAGTTAGAGCCATATGGACAGGGCAAGGACCGGACAAATGGCAGAGATTGGCGCGGCAGATGTATCCAAGATTGGCGAAGACCGCAGCTTGCTGTTGGTGGACGACGACAAGCCGTTCCTGACGCGGCTGACGCGGGCGATGGAAGCGCGCGGGTTTGCCGTGCGGTTTGCCGATTCTGTGCAGGGCGGATTGGATGCGGTGATTGAGCAGGCGCCGGCCTATGCTGTGGTGGATCTGCGGCTTGGCGATGGCAATGGCATTTCGGTGATCGAGGCCATAAGGACCAAGCGGGCGGACGCAAAGGTGATCGTGCTCACCGGCTATGGCAACATCGCAACGGCGGTAACAGCAGTCAAACTCGGCGCGGTCGATTATCTTGCCAAGCCCGCTGATGCTGACGATGTTTTCAGGGCATTGACCCGACAGGGCGATGAAAAGCCCGAACTGCCGGAAAACCCGATGTCGGCGGATCGCGTGCGTTGGGAGCATATCCAACGGGTTTATGAAATGTGCGAGCGCAATGTTTCGGAGACTGCACGACGCCTCAACATGCACCGCCGGACGCTGCAGCGGATACTTGCGAAGCGCGCGCCGAAGTAGGGGAAAGGCTAAGCACAACCTTTTCATCATGACAAAAATTTAACCTGTTACCCCTTGTGCGACCTATCTTACGATATATCTTAAGCAGTATCGTAACAGCAGAAAGGGAAAACAAATGTCTTACGAGAACAACATGAATGCCGATGGCACGACCAGCGGCGAACGGCACTTCCGCCATGGTGGCGGCGACACATTCGGCTGGGCAAAGCGCCCGGGCTTCAATCCGTTCAAGGCCCTTGCGGTCGTTGGCGGTCTCCTCGTGTTTCCGCCGATTGGCATTGCAGCACTTGTCTACTTCATCTGGAATGAGCGCCGTTACAATCATGGTGGTGAAGGTTCTGGCGGGCGCGGCTTTCAAGGGCGTCGCGGTTGTGGCCGTGGACGCGGCATGGGCCGGTCGGGCAATGTTGCTTTTGACGAGCATCGCGCCAAGGTTCTGAACGAGCTTGAGGAAGAGCGCCGCGCATTCGACGAACACCGCATGGAACAGCGCCGCAAGCGGGACCAGGAGGCGTTCGATGCCTTCCAGGCCGGGCAAGCCAAGACTGGCGAAAAGACTTCAGATGACGCTGAATAAGCGTTCGTCACCAGAATGAACAACAGCCCTGTGCCAGACCGCTGGCGCAGGGTATGTTGCGTTAAAGACAATGAGTTCATCATGACAAAAGACGATGACAAGGGCTGCGGTCCGAAATGGGGCTGGGCGCGCAAG
>JANMQE010000455.1:0-4688 GCA_031370195.1 Phyllobacteriaceae bacterium | reverse complement strand
CCAGCCGCCAGGGCCTTTGCGAAGGCCTCGGCAAGGAAGGACGGCGCTTTGACGTGGATGGCGAAGTGCCGGTCAAACAGCGTCTCATCCAGCGCATCAATCGCGTCCTCCTCAAAAATGGACGCGTTGTTGACTAGGAGGTCGACTTGGGAAAATGACTTAAGCACCTCGGCAAACATTGTCCTGCAAGCGTCAACACTTTCAAGATCCGCCTCGAACAATTCGACGCGCGCGCCAAGGTCACCCATTTGCGAGCGCAGTTCATCAGCGTCATCGCGCGAGCCGTGATAATGCACGGCAGCGTCAAATCCGTGCGCGCAAAGATCCTCGACAATTGCCCGCCCGATCCTCCGCGCGCCGCCTGTCACCAATGCCACTGGCCGTTTCGCCATAGATATGAACTCCAAACTTCTCTCTTTAATCAATTGGTTACCATAAACTAGCGCGTTGGGCCGCCAGCGACAGGCATGGTGCAGCGGATTTTCATAAAACAAGTCTCAAATCAACGGCGTTGCCGATTTGTCACCCCTGAACCCTGCCACGATTGGGACACGCAATCACCTTGTTTTGCGCACGCTCCTGCCGGATTCCGTCACCATCTTGGGGTCACCGCACGAAGCCTGACAATCATGGGCACCTGATCGTGCCGTTGAAATGGAGACTATCATGAAACGCAATTTCGCAATGCTCGCCGCCGCTGTGTCGTTTGCAGCCCTGCCGACATTCGCCTTCGCAGCTGATGCCATCGACGAAATCCCTGCCGCACCGGAAGCCCCGGCTTATGAAGAGCCGGTAGCAGGCAACTGGGCCGGCGCTTATGCCGGTGTCTATGCCGGTCACGGCTGGGCCAAGCATGGCGGCGTTGAGTCCAAGGGCTTCAACGGCGGCGCGTTCGGCGGCTACAACATGCAGTCCGACTCGATTGTCTACGGCGCTGAAGCAGATGCCGGATACTCGGCGTCCGACGGCACTGCAGCGGGCACCAGCGTCAAGCATGGCGTCAACGGTGCGCTGCGCGCCCGCGCAGGCGTCGATCTCGGACCTGCTTTGGTCTATGGCGCAGGCGGTGTGGCCGCCACGAACGGCAAATTGTCAAACGGCGTGACCAACGACAGCCAGACCCACATCGGCTGGACAGCAGGTGCCGGCGTTGACGCCAAGATTACAGGCAACGTGATCGGCCGCGTCGAATACCGCCACAACAATTACGGCAGCGAAACCTACAATGTCGGCGGCGGCACGGCTGCCAAGCTGACAGAGAACGAAATCCGCGTGGGTGCAGGCTTGAAATTCTAGCAGTCAGCGCAGCAAGACAAAAATGGAGACCGGGCAGAAAACTGTCCGGTCTTCTCCAAATTTATGGCACTTTTGGCAGCATCGTTGCCAATCCAGCGTGCTTGTCTGCAAACTTCTTCAGCCACCGCTTCAATTTGGGCCGACCGCGATCCCACCCCGGAAATCGCAGATTGAGATAGCCGAGCGACGCGGCGAGCGCGATGTGGCCGGTGTGAATTTTCGCCGGCAGTTTCGGTGAACCGGACTCCAGATAGTCGAGCGCCTTCGTTACCTTCCCCCACTGCTTGTCAAGCCAGCCTTGATAAATGTGTGTCTCCGGGCGCTGCCGCTGTTCATAAACATAGGCGACCGCACAGTCATTGATCCCGTCGGCAATCGCTTCTAGTCGCTCCGCCTCCAGCCTCTTGGCCGCAGCGCGTGGCAACAACTTACCGCCGGTTTCGCGGTTCAGGTATTGCATGATGACCGAGCTGTCGAAAACGGCGCCATCTTTCTCCGAGAGCAGCACCGGAATTTTGCCAAGTGGATTGACCGATGAAAGTTCGGCATTCGGCTTCGAGGTGTCTGTCAGCACCGTCTCGAACTCATAGCCGCAATGAGTTGCCGCCATGCGGACTTTGGAACTGTAAGGTGAAGCAAGAGAGACGAGCAGTTTGGGCATTATTACCTCATCGGGGTGGCTCAATCGTCACGGATTTGGCCCGGCAGCCTTTGCGGTCAACTTCCGGGCAGTTCCTGAATTCCAGTGATTTGGTGAGGCAAATGCGCACTTCGGTCAACAAGCCACCGTCGCACAAAGTCGTGATACCGCCGGTAGAAAGCCCCGCATTTGAGCGCACGAAGGCCGATTCAATGGCTTGCGGCGCAAGCGCAAAGCGACCGCTGCCGCCAAATTGCGTTGGAATCTCCACCTTGGCGGCAGCGGCGCGCAGGACTGTGAAATAGTCCTTTGGCGAAAGACCCGAGCAGGTTCCGTGCTTCTCCCATTCATGACCCACCAGACCGGGCGACGGTGTGAGATCATTGATCGTTCGGATTTGCTCGCGCGTCGGATAGCCGCCTGTCGCGCAACTTTCGGGATACCCGCGCTCATATTGCGGCCACAGCCCGTGGACAATGAAGCGGAATGGTTTTGGCGAATTGCACTGTACAGGATCGGCTTGCCCCCCGTTCAAGCTGCAATATGCAGGCGACCAAGACAGCGCCAGCACGTAAAAATCAAAGCCCGGCCCTTGCGGAATGGTGGTAGGCGAGGGGGCTTTTGCTGGTTTCTCATCATTTGGGATCGCCTTTCCGGCCACAGGCGCGGCATTGACGATGGGCGTCGGTGCATTCGCAACCGGGGTCTCACCATCATTGCAGCCGCTGATCGCAACCAGCGCCGCAAAAAGCCATTTGAGCACTATTTTGTCAGACACGCGCTGCCAAACAGCCGCAGTCAGCGCGCAACGCGGCAATGGGCGTTGTAGACATTCCAGCGGTCGAACCCGCTGACGCAGAATTCGACATTATCGCCGATCCCTGCAAACCCTTGGTGCGTCTCGATAAAATACCAGACCGTGCGTGCGCGCCCGTCCGAAAGTGACGCGGTCGCGCCGCAATAACGGCGACCGATCAGATGCTTTTCGTCGGCAGGGTAGTAACGGTGCTGATGAACCTTGGAATAGGCCTCAATCCGCAACCGTTCATGATGCACTTCATGGCTTTGATGATGAAACCGCTTGGAGATTTTCGCAAGGATCGCCGGTTCGTTGCACGCGCTGGCGGCCTTGTCCGCACGTGTCCAAGCGGCGGCTGGCGTTGCGGGCAGAGCGAATGCCGAAATTACAGTTGCGGCAGCAACGAAAACTGATGCGAGGCGCATGGGAAATCTCCTGCGGGATGAACGTCCGCGAATCCAGCCCGCACTCTCGCCGAGGCCGGTTGAGTGGTCAAGCGATACTCATTCGCCATTGATCCATTCCACTTGCCAGAAGCCGCCCTTATCCTGTTGCATCAGTTTCATCAGCTCAGGAAATATCAGCCGCAGCTCATCTGCCAGCGTGTACGGCGGGTTGACGATGATCATGCCCGACCCGTCAAGCGTCGGAACGGGCGAGGGACCACGAATGTAAAGTTCTGTATTGAGCATTTTGGGTATACCGGTATCTCTCAAATCCTTCAAAAATGAGGTGACGGATTTGCGGTCTTTGAGCGGATACCAAATCGCATAAATGCCGTTCGGCCAGCGCTCGAAAGCTGCGCGCAAACCGTTCACAATTCGCGCGAATTCCGCTCCTTCCTCGAACGGCGGATCGACCAGCACAAGGCCGCGTTTTTCCTTCGGCGGCAGATGAGCACCGAGCGCAAGCCAGCCATCGAGCTCAATCACGCGGACCTGATAGTCTCCCTCAAACTGCCGCGACAACAGCTTGGCGTCTTCGGGATGCAATTCTATGGCAGACAAACGGTCCTGCTTGCGCAAGAGCATGCGCGTCAGTTTCGGGCTGCCCGGGTATTTGCGCAAGGCAACGTCGCTGTTGACGCTGCGAACCGCATTCAGCCACGGCGCGAGAAGGTCCGCGACCGGTGGCGGCAGCTTGGCGTCGATCACCTTGGCAATCCCGTCCCGCCACTCGCCAGTCCGCGCCGCTTCACCGCTGTCGAGAGTGTAGAGCCCGATGCCGGCATGTGTATCAATGACGCGGAAAGCTTTGTCCTTCTGCTTCAGATACTCGACAATGCGCGTCAGGATGACGTGCTTGGCGACATCAGCGAAGTTTCCGGCGTGGAAGGCGTGACGATAGTTCATGCGTGGCTTTTTTCACGGGTGCCAAATATCCGCAAGCCGTGTTTCCGCCGCGACTCTGATCCTTTAAGAGTGCGCACCCGTCACATACCGGAATCACCAGCCAAATGCCCGGAAATATCGTCCTGATCGTGCTTCTCGGAGCGCTGCTCCATGCCTCTTGGAACGCAGTTGTCAAATCGGCTGGCGACAAGTTTCTCAACGCTGTCGTTGTGATGACCTGTTCGATGGTGATGGCAATGGCCATACTGCCGTTCATGGGCCAGCCGCTTGCGGCAAGCTGGCCGTATCTCGCAACCTCGGCCGTTCTGCAGGCGGTCTATGTCTGGTTGATCGCCAAGGCTTATCACGGCGGCGATATGAGCGTGGCCTATCCGCTGATGCGCGGCACGGCTCCGCTGCTGGTCGCGCTGGTCAGCCTGCCGCTGATCGGCGAGGCGCTGCCGCTGTTGCGCTGGATGGGTGTTCTTGCAGTGAGCCTTGGCGTGCTGGTGATGGCGTTCGACTCGCTGCGCGGTGCCAAGGCGGGCGGATCAACGGTGGCGACCGCGCTGATCAACGCCTGTTTCATCGCCGCCTACACGGTGACCGACGGCATCGGCGT
>JANMQE010000450.1:0-1625 GCA_031370195.1 Phyllobacteriaceae bacterium | reverse complement strand
CCCAGCCGCTCCTGCCGCCGCCGTGCCGCCTGCGCCATCTGCCGCAAAGATGATGGCTGACAGCGGTGTCAGCGTTGAGGCTGGCTCTGGCAAGCGCGGTCAGGTGCTCAAGGGCGATGTGATCGATGCGATTGCCAAGGGCGTCACAGTCGCAGCTCCCGCCGCTGCTTCTGCCATCCCCGCCGTACCGCGCGCCGCTTCTGCCGCTGATGATGCTTCGCGCGAGGAGCGCGTGCGCATGACCAAGCTGCGCCAGACCATCGCGCGCCGCCTCAAGGAATCGCAGAACACCGCCGCCACGCTTACCACCTTCAACGAGGTGGACATGAGCGCCGTGATGGACCTTCGCAACCGCTACAAGGACCTTTTTGAAAAGAAGCATGGCGTCAAGCTCGGCTTCATGGGTTTCTTCACCAAGGCGGTCACCTACGCGCTGAAAGAAATCCCCGCCGTCAACGCCGAGATCGACGGCACAGACATTATCTACAAAAACTACGCCCACATCGGCGTCGCCGTCGGCACAGACCGCGGCCTCGTCGTCCCAGTGGTGCGCAATGCCGACAAGATGACCATCGCCGAAGTCGAGAAGGATATCGGGCGTCTTGGTAAAATGGCGCGTGATGGCCAGCTGCAACTGTCCGACATGCAGGGCGGCACGTTCACCATCTCCAACGGCGGCGTCTACGGCTCGCTGATGGGCACCCCGATCCTCAACGCGCCGCAGTCCGGCATTCTTGGCATGCACAAGATTCAGGAGCGTCCGGTCGTTGTGGCGGGCCAGATCGTCATCCGCCCGATGATGTATCTGGCGCTGACCTACGATCACCGCATCATCGACGGCAAGGAAGCAGTGACCTTCCTGGTGCGGGTGAAGGAGAGCCTGGAAAATCCGGAGCGTCTGGTACTGGATTTGTAAGAGCTCGGCTTTTACTTCTCCCCGCCGCTTGCGGGGAGAAGGTGGCGCGAAGCGCCGGATGAGGGGCAGTGCCGACGCTGAAGGAAAAACTCCATGACCCATTACCTTACGGAATTCCTCGGCCTGATGGCCGTCTTCAGCGTCCTGATCGTCGCGCCGGGTGCTGACTTTGCGCTGGTCATCCGCCAGTGCATCGTCCATGGCCGCCGCACCGCGCTGATCACTTCGGTCGGCATCGGCGCGTCGCTGCTGTTCCACATTTCATATACGATCCTCGGCATCGGCCTGATTGTCTCCCAGTCGCTGCTGGTGTTCTCGTTGCTGAAATGGGCAGGTGCCGCCTATCTCATCTGGCTCGGTATCCAGTCATGGCGCGAACCGGCGTTCCGGATGGATGAGTCCCGGAACGCCGCGTCCACCCAGATCGTTTCGGCACCGAAAGCCTTCTTCATGGGTTTCGTCACAAATGCGTTGAACCCGAAGCCGGTGCTGTTCTTCCTGTCCCTGTTTTCAGCGCTGGTCTCGCCGCACACGGCCACGCTCACCCAGTTCAGCTACGGCCTCGGCATGGCCACAGCCCTGATCGCATGGTTTGTGGCTGTCTCCTTTTTCTTCACCTCAAAGCCAGTCCGAGAAAAATTCCTCAAATATGGCCGGACCTTCAACCGTGTTACCGGCGCGCTGTTCATCGGCCTTGGCATGAGGCTGG
>JANMQE010000449.1:0-6082 GCA_031370195.1 Phyllobacteriaceae bacterium | reverse complement strand
GCAAACGCCCGGTTCTCAACCGTCACACGCCCCGTCACCACGGCTGTCCAATCCGGATGCTGCGGCAAGATCGCAAGCATCGCATCAACAAACCGGTCCGTGCCCTTGTTCTCGCGGATGCGACCGAAACAGCCGACAAGCTTCATCGCCGGGTCAAATCCCAGCGCCCGCTTTGCACCAGCCTTGTCAGCGGGCGGCGTAAAACGGTCGGTATCAATGCCATGCATGATCACCGAGTTTGCCACCTGCAGAAACGCTGTCGCCTGTGCACTGGTCGCAATCACGGCGTCCATTCTTGCGATCAGCCATTTGGTGAAGCCGCGATGGTCGCGCTGTGCCGCCGAAGTGAACACCAGCTTCAGCCGCATCCGCAAGACATCGCGCATGATTATGCCCGGCAGCATTTCGGTGTTGCGCCGCGCGTGCCAGACGCGCTGTTCAGCACCGTTCGGCCTGAGCCACAGCCGCCACAGATCGCAGAACCGCACGCAAACAACCTCGTCAGGCAATCCTTCCGGCGCAAGCGAGGCAATCTTGATGCCCATCCGGCGCTGCTTGGGCACCAGTTGGACAATGGTCGAGGTCACACCGGACAGGCGCTTTTTGAAGTTCGGCGCGATGATGTGCGTGTCATTGATATCGGCATACTGACGCATGGCGCAGTCAAACCGGCGGATCAGGCGAACTTGACGGTCAAAATCTCATAGCCGCGCGCCCCGCCCGGAGCGAGCACCTCAATTGTGTCGCCTTCCGTCTTGCCGATCAGCGCCCGAGAAATCGGCGAGGAGATCGAAATGCGCCCGGCCTTCGGGTCCGCTTCCTGATCGCCGACGATCTGGTAAACCTTCTTCTCTTCGGTGTCCTCGTCAATGAGCGTGACCGTCGCGCCGAACTTGATCTTCGTGCCGGTAAGTTTGGCCACGTCGATGACCTCGGCGCGGGCGGTAAGATCCTCCAATTCGCCAACACGGCCCTCGTTCATCGACTGCGCTTCCTTGGCAGCATGATACTCGGCGTTTTCTGACAAGTCGCCGTGTGAGCGCGCCTCGGCAATCGCCTCGATGATGCGCGGCCGCTCTTCCTGCTGGCGCCAGCGCAGCTCTTCCTTCAACTTGACAAACCCTGGTGCCGTCATTGGAACCTTATCCATGGACCCGGCCTTTCCTCTTGTTTTTGGTCCCGTCGGGACAAATAAAAACGGCCCCCGAAACCGAATACGGGAACCGCGCTCGTTGATCTTTAACCATGCATAGCTGCTTTCCCGGAAAATTTCACCTTAAAAATTGCAGCCACCGCCAGAGACGCAACGGCAATTGCAGGCACCCGGCGCTGCTGCTAGAATTTTCGTCGGGCGCGGAACACTTTCAGGTGAAACCGTGGGTAACAGCCAAATACCGCCCATACGGGGCAAAAATGATATGGCGGCGCTTGGCGTGCTGCCGAAATTCACAATCGGCATGCCGACGTACGATGATTACGACGGTG
The DNA here is from genome assembly GCA_031370195.1 of Phyllobacteriaceae bacterium. Classification (GTDB taxonomy): domain Bacteria; phylum Pseudomonadota; class Alphaproteobacteria; order Rhizobiales; family Rhizobiaceae; genus JANMEX01. Next base: position 4,597 of record JANMQE010000449.1, on the reverse strand, counting down.
TCTACTTCTCGCTTCAGGCGCTGCGTCTCTTTCACCGGGAAGTTTGCGCTGCGGCTGAATTCATTGTCGTCGACAACAATCCGACCGGAGCCTGCGCGATACCCTTGCAGGAACTCTGCGCCCAAGTGCCCGGCTGCCGCTATGTCGCAGAACAGGCGCGAACCGGCTCTGCAGGGGCCAAACAGCGGATATTCGAAGAAGCGCGAAACGACATTGTCCTCTGCATCGATTGCCATGTGCTGATCGTTGCGGGCGCGTTGCAACGATTGGCGCAATACTTTTCGAGCGATCCGCAATCACCCGATCTCATTCAGGGGCCGCTTCTGCTCGACGATCTGCAAACAGTGCAAACCCATTTCGATCCAAAATGGAGCAGCGGCATGTATGGCGTCTGGGGCCTCGATCCGCGCGGCATGGACCCGAACGCTGCACCGTTCGACATTCCGATGCAGGGCGTGGGCCTGTTCGCCTGCCGCAAAGCCGCTTGGCCGCGCTTCAACCCTGATTTTCGCGGCTTCGGCGGCGAGGAACACTACATTCATGAAAAATTCCGCCAGCACGGCGGCCGCACCCTCTGCTTGCCATTCCTGCGCTGGACCCACCGGTTCGCAAGACCGACCGGAGTGCCATATCGCAACATCTGGGAAGACAGGCTGTGGAACTACATCACCGGTTTCCGCGAGCTCGGCCTGTCAACGGCGGAAATGGAGGCGCATTTTTCAGAGCATGTCGGCAAGGAATGGACGGCCTTCACTCTGGAATCAATTGCCAAAGAAAAAGGCTGGCCCGAAAGCCAGCCCGATTGATTGCGTTTCTTGCCGTCAAATCGCATTCACCTTCGTCAGCTCTTTCCTGAGCTCGACATAAGGCTCGCACGTCACGCCGCACCGCGTTTCAATCTCGATCAATTGCGCCTTGGCTCCGGCGATATCGCCCTTCTGGATCAACGCTTCGCCGAGATACTCGCGTACCAGAACGTAATCCGGATCAATTGCCAGCGCCTGATGGTAATATTTCAGACCGAGCTCGATGTGTCCGGACTTCCGCCATGAATAGCCGAGGTAGTTCAGGACGCGCTTGTCCTGGCTGTCGGAGATTGGATAGAGCAGCACAATCGCCTCGTCATAGCGGCCTTCCTTGGCGAGGTAACGGGCGGTCTCGTAGATGGAATCTATGTCCAGCGAGCCTTCCTGCGCGCTGACGCATTCCTTCTTTTTCTTGTCCCAGACCTTGCCTTCCGTGTCCTTGCACTTTTTCTCGGCCTTCTGCTCTTTGGTCATCGCTGCGCCCGCATCTTCGGCAGGTGCATCACCAACTGCAAATGCCGGCGTCGCCAAAAACGCTGCCAGAATTGCTGTCGACATCAAATGTTTCACGTAAAGTTTCATGGCTTTCGCCTCCACTACGAATGTCCGCTTCACGCGAGAACCTAGTCCGCAGCCCATAAGCGTCAAGTCACGTTTGCGAGATACGCAGTGAACCATGACTGCAAGCGCGGCCTCTAACTCTTCGGCCAAAGCAATGGCCACGTCTCCGGCCCGCCCTCGCCGGTCCCGTCGCACTCTTCCTTCACGCGCGATTCCACCAGTGCAAAACTCGCCTCGCCTGGCGAATCGCGCAATTTCCATCTGTCAAATGTGCCGCAGTCGGCAAGCCCGCGCCCCTTATCGAAAGCTGTCAGGATTTTCGTTGGCTGGTCCCAGTCAACATTGGTGGCACCTACCGTTGTCGATGGCCCATCCTCCGTCATCGTCGGCAGCCAGACCTCCGACAACGCGCCGGAACTGATCTGGTAAAGCGCATAAGGCTGGTTGTAGGCACCGCCGTCCGTGCAGGGCAGAACGTAAAGCTCGACATCATCCGGCAGGCTGACGGCGAAACCCGTGCCGAATTTGAACCTGTTTTTGTCAAAGAATGCGCACGCGCCATCCTCGCCCTCGAAGTCCGGTCGCAGCACCGCAGGCAAGTCTTCAAACGCCGAAATATCACGTACCGGCGACAAAGGCGTGTCCTTGTCTCCGACGCGCACCAGCGCATCCTTGGCATCCAGCCGTCCTTGAACTTCGTCCATGTAAAGACCAGCTCCTGCAACGCCCGACAGCGAGAACTCTGTCGTCGAAGGGCCGTCAGTATTGAAGGCAACTCTCAGCGAAGAACCATCCTTCACCAGTCCAAAAAGCGTACGTCCGGCGTCTGGCTCCTTTGCGGTGTATTCAAAATTATCGGCATAAAGGTCAAACTCGGCCACTGCCAGACGGAGCGCCTCCACACCATCTACAAGAAACACGACATCACTCGTTGTAACCAGCGCCGAAGTCGCCCTGATCACCAGCGCAATCGTCGTGTCCGGCCCCGCCTTGCGCGACAGGGCAACCGAATGGAGCCCGCGCGGCGAGCCTTTCGCCATCAGCGACAAGTCGCACTTCAGCCCGTTCGAGCAATAGACCGCAGTGTCGCGGATGTCCTTGTACGGGCTCGCTGCCACCGTCCCGATGGTCAAAAGCAAAGCCAAGAGCGCAAGCGTCCGTCGCATAAAGGTATCTCCGTCATCGATGAGGCAACAGCACACCACGCCGCCAACGAGCATGCAAGCCTCACGGTTTGCGCACAACGCCGAGCCCGATCAAAAACGCCGCCTCCAGCGCCAGCGAGGCAAGATAGAACGGCACGCCGGGCACCATCAGCCCCTTATCCGGGTCGATCGCATAGGCGAATGACAGCGCAAACACCCACGGCCCGGCAAGTCCGGACAGCGCCATCAGGCTCGCCGCCGCACCTTGCAACTTGCCCTGCTCATCCGCCTCCACCCGCGCACTCATCAGCGCCGACATCGACGGCTGCGCAAAACCCCACAGCGCCATCACCGGAACGCCAATCAGGAACAGCGCGCCCGTCGGCGCATAGCCATACATCGCAAAGCCGATTGCACCGGCGGCCAATCCGGTAAGCATCGCCGCGCGCTCGCCAATCTTCGCCACTACCGGCCGAACAAGCCCGCCTTGCACCACCATCGCGCAGACACCGACAAATGCCAAAACCAGCCCGACATCCCGCTCCTGCCAGTCGTAGCGAAAGCCCATGTAGAGAACCGCGACCGCAGGCAGCACCTGATGCGCCAATTGCAGTAAAAGCCCGATGATGCCGAGCCGCAGCAATTGCGGATCACGCGCCAGCATCGACATGGACCCGACCGGATTGGCCTTGGCAAACCGGAATGGCGAGCGGTTTTCCGGTGCCAGCGATTCCGGCAGAATGAAATAGCCGTAAGCAAAATTGGCAAGGCTCATCACCGCCGCCGCCAGAAACGGCAGCCTGAGGTCATAGTGGCCAAGCAGCCCACCCAGCGCCGGTCCAAGCACAAACCCGATGCCGAACGCCGCCCCCAGCATGCCAAACGCGCCCGCCCGCTTTTCCGGCACTGTAATGTCGGCGATATAGGCCTGTGCCGTCGAGATGGTGGCCGATGCAATGCCGGACACCACGCGACCGGCAAACAGCACCCAGAGATTGGGAGCAAACGCCATGATGAGATAATCAACACCAAGCGCGAAATTCGACATCAGCACCACAGGCCGCCGCCCGAAATGATCCGACAACGCGCCCATCACCGGCGAAAAGATAAACTGCATCACCGCCCACACGGAAATGAACCAGCCAAACAATTCCGCCGTCCGCACCAAATCGCCGCCCAGCAGCGTCTGCACGAGCTTCGGCAGCACTGGAATGATGATGCCGACAGACAAGATGTCGAGGAGCACAGTGATGAAAATGAAGATGAAGGCGGGAGAGCGCTTTGTGGCAGTCGGCGAGGCTTCTGGATAGGGCGTCATGTCAGTCCTTGCTAAACGGGCAATGCCACCCGCCGATACCGCTACCTAGAAGCCGACGCGACCTCTGGCAAGACTTGAACACTCGACGCGAACTCGCTCCTGACAAATCCAATCTGACACGATAGGAAGCGCTCAAACCGGAATTGTCCATGACCCGCGCCAAAGCCAATCTCGTTCTTCTCATCACCGCCGCCATCTGGGGCATGGGCTTTATCGCCCAGTCCGATGCGATGGAGCATATTGGGCCGTTCTTCTTCATCGGTCTGCGCTTTGCCGTTGCCACTGTCGTCATGCTGCCATTGGCCATGCGTGAAGCAAAGGGTGCATCCAAACCGCTCAACACCTATGAGTGGAAGGCCTTCGCCGGTATAGGCTTCGTGCTCTTCCTCGGCATGCTCTCGCAGCAGGCTGGGCTGTTGACGACGTCAGTCACCAATTCAGGCTTCCTCACCGGCCTCTACCTCATCATGGTCCCTTTTCTCGGCGTTATTCTCTACCGTGAATGGCCGCATTGGGTGGTCTGGCCTGCCGCCTTCAGCGCGCTGTTCGGCATTTTCCTCCTGTCCGGCGGCGCGCTTGACGAATTGAAGACCGGGGATTGGTACACGATCCTCTGCGCGCTCTTCTGGGCGCTGCAGATCCTCTTCATCACCCGCTATGCCGCAAGTTCCGGCAGACCGGTGGCGCAGGCCGTCACCCAGTTTGCGGTGGCTGCGGTTCTGGGAATGATACTCGCGTTCACATTTGAAAAACTCGATTGGTACGCC
>JANMQE010000404.1:0-2583 GCA_031370195.1 Phyllobacteriaceae bacterium | reverse complement strand
TGCGGCAGCATCTGCCGGTCAGCTCATCGACTGCACCGGTCTGCATATCCTCCCCGGCGTCATTGACAGCCAAGTGCATTTCCGCGAGCCGGGCCTTGAGCACAAGGAAGACTTGGAGACCGGCTCGCGCGCAGCCGTCCTCGGCGGCGTGACGACGGTGTTTGAAATGCCGAACACCAAGCCGCTGACCACCAGCGCCGAAACGCTGGCCGACAAAGTCCGGCGCGCGTCTCACCGGATGCACTGCGACTTCGCCTTCTGGGTCGGAGGGACACGCGAAAATGCAAATGACGTCGGCGAGCTGGAGCGCTTGCCGGGCGCTGCCGGCATCAAGGTGTTCATGGGCTCATCCACCGGCGACCTGCTTGTGGAGGACGATGTAGGCGTTGCCTCAATCCTGCGCAACACCCGCCGCCGCGCCGCATTCCATTCCGAAGACGAGTTCCGGCTGCGCGATAGGGTGGGCTTGCGCGTCAAGAACGACCCCACCTCGCATCATGTCTGGCGCGACGAGGTCACGGCGCTGCAATGCACGGAGCGGCTGGTCGCGATCGCCCGCAAGGCCCGCGCGCGCATCCATGTGCTGCATATTTCGACCAAGCAGGAGATCACATTCCTGCAAGCCAACAAGGATGTCGCCAGCTGCGAAGCAACGCCGCATCACCTGACTTTGTCGTCGGATGACTACGCCCGTCTTGGCACCCTCATGCAGATGAACCCGCCGGTGCGCGAAACCCACCACCGCGACGGCATTTGGTCCGGCATCAGCCAAGGCATCATTGATGTGCTCGGCTCTGACCACGCCCCGCACACCCTTGCGGAAAAAGCCAAGCCCTACCCCGCCTCGCCGTCCGGCATGACCGGCGTGCAGACGCTCGTGCCGGTGATGCTTGACCATGTGAACGCTGGCCGACTGACGCTTGAGCGCTTTGTCGATCTCTCCGCCCACGGCCCGCAACGCCTGTTCGGCATCGCCCGAAAGGGCCGCATCGCCGCAGGCTACGACGCGGATTTCACCATCGTCGACATGAAGCGCCGTGAGACCATCACCAACGCGCAGGCAGGCTCAAAGGCGGGCTGGACGCCTTATGATGGCAAGAGCGTGCAGGGTTGGCCGGTGATGACTGTTGTGCGCGGGAGAACCGTGATGCGGGACGCAGAGATCATTGCGCCTTCGACGGGCGAAGCGGTAGTATTTTCGGAGGCGCTGTCGCCGTGACTAGAAATCGTGCAGCGAGTGTGCATTGTAACCCGTCATCTCTTACAATCTCGCAGACTGAAATTGGGAGGGCGAAAATGTCAGCAGTGGCTCCCGCGAAAGACAAAAAACATGAAATTGACAGCAGAACTCGTCGCCCGCGTTGAGCGCACGGAACCCGATCCAGGCCCTGAGCCGGGGACGGCTGAACACTCCGATGCAGAATTTGATGCGATGGTTGAGGTTCTTTTGTCCGAATATAGACCGCTGGAACTTTGGGTTTTTGCTTATGGCTCACTGATTTGGAACCCCGAGTTTGAATTTTTGGAAAGCCGAAATGCTACCGCCAGTGGATGGCACCGCTCGTTTTGCCTCAAACTCACCCGATGGCGCGGAACGCGCGAATTGCCAGCCCTGATGTTGTCCCTCGACCGTGGCGGCAGTTGCAAAGGCATTGTCTATCGGCTCCCGGCGCAAAATCACTTCGGACAATTGGGACTTCTGTTGCGTCGGGAAATCGACGCCAACCCACCGACCAATATTCCGAAGTGGATTTCAATAAAAACCGACAAGGGAACAATTCGTGCCTTGGCCTTTGTCGCGGCGCCCGACGGAAATGCCTATGCGGGCAAGCAGCCTTTGGAAAGGGTGGCCCATGTGTTGGCTCGCGCAGCAGGTCATTGGGGCTCTGCGGCCCAATATCTGTTCAGAACTGTGACGATGCTAGAGGAGCATGGTATTCGGGACCGCAATATATGGCGAATACAAAAACTGGTAGCGCAGGAAATCGTAAACGGCGCGACGCCACAAAGCAGCCAGAGCGCCTAGCCGTATAAGCGAAGCCTGAGGCGGGGTCTGCCAGAACAGAACATCTGAATTTCGCGATGTTGCCGGCCGCCACTTATTCCCCCGCCAAAAAGAACCGCCACCTCCCATCCGGTGAAATGCCCGCGCGATAGAAAATGTACGCGCCGAACGACTTCATGTCCTCGACATCGCCGGAGGTCACAATCTTGAACAGCTCGACTTTCTGCTTGTTGTCGAGCTTCTCAAGTGGAATGGCGAAGAAATAGGGCCAGACGTAGAGTTCTTGCGGCGTGCCGATGTCGAGGTGGACGTAACCGGCATCAAGAATTTCCAGCAGGATCGCCAGAATCTCCTGCCCGCCCTCATCGCCTGACAGGCTGAGCAGATATTTCAACGGGTCTTCCGTCGTACCGCCAAGCGAAAACTGAGTGGAATCCTCACCGGTGCCGATCAGCGCGCGCAGGCTCTCGATATCTCCACTTTTCGCTGCTTCGACAAGCTTGCCGTGCATGGCCATGACAGCTTCCGGCAGCTTGGTCAGATCATATTCGATGGCGGGCAGCGGCGCATCCGGATCA
>JANMQE010000348.1:0-5244 GCA_031370195.1 Phyllobacteriaceae bacterium | reverse complement strand
GCGACAGCCTCGCCGATACCTGAAGCCCCGCCCGTGACAACCGCCCTACGCCCTGAAAATCGCATGCTCTGTTCTCTCATTCACCATCAGGCAGAAATGTTCAGTCCGGTTGACGGGCTGAAAAAATGCGCCTTCTCCGGATCAATTCCGAATTTCACCTTCGCCTCCACCGAGGTCTGCATTTTTGACGACACCGTCGCCTTCAACAAAAGGTCGTTCACCCGCAGCGTCACAATTTTTTCGACACCATGATTTTCAACGTCGTGGATGATCGCATCAACAGTCCCGTTATCGCCCACCTGCACGTCCTCGGACCGGATGCCGACTGTCACGTCAGTGGACCCTGACTTGACCGGCAAGTTCAGCGTTTGCGCGCCGCCAAACACGCTGCACTGATCGTCGGAAACCAATCCGGGCAAAAGGTTCATCGATGGTGAGCCAACAAAGCTCGCCACAAACAGGTCTCGCGGGCGGTTATAGATCTCCCAAGGTGTGCCGACTTGCACCAGTCTGCCCTTGTTGAGCACGGCCACCTTGTCGCCCATCGACATGGCCTCCACCTGGTCATGGGTGACAAAAACGAAAGTCGCCTTCAAACGGATCTGCAATTCCTTGAGTTCCGAGCGAAGAGCCTCGCGCAGCTTGGCATCAAGATTGGACAGTGGCTCATCCATCAGGAACGCCCGCGGTTCGCGCACGATGGCTCGCCCGATGGAAACGCGCTGCATCTCGCCGCCTGACAGACGGTCGGTCTTGCGGTCCATCAGATGGGTGATGCGCAACGTCTTTGACGCCTGATCAACGCGCTGATCAATCTCGGCTTGGCTGAAGTTGCGCGTACGCGAGCGCAGCGGAAATTCGAGATTCTGCCGCACGGTATAGCGCGGGTAGAGCGAATAATACTGGAACACCAAAGCGACATCCCGCTCGGCGGCGGTGCGGTCTTGCACATCCTCGCCCGCAATTTCGATGGCGCCGCTGTCGGGCATGTCAAGCCCTGCAATCAGACGAAGCGCCGTCGTTTTGCCGGCACCGGTCGGCCCGAGCAGCACGAAGAACTCGCCGTCTGCGACATCAAGCGACAAGGCGTCGAGCGCAGTGTTGCTGCCGAACTTTTTGGTGACAGACTGGAACCTAATTTGCGCCATTGCCGAGCCTTATGTGCAGGGAATCGCCTGACTTGGAATTGAAAAAATGCGTCTGCGAGGGATCAAGCCGGGCAAAGACAGTCTTCCCCGTCTTCCCGGCAAATCCGCTCTTGGTCCTTGCCCGCAGCAGCGTGTTGCCGACCTTCAGATCGACAATGTCGTAGGCTCCAAGCGGCTCGATGAGATGGACTTTTGACTGCACGAAACCCGCTCGAATGTCGCGTGAAAGCTGCACGCCTTCCGGTCGAATTCCAAGTGTCAGGTCGCCGGTGCCTGCAGGCGACGCCTGGACCTGTGCGGCAAGTTCTGGCGGAAAGTCAAAGCCCGAACCGTCACCACCAAAGCTGACGGCAAGTGCCTTGCCTTTTTCCGAAATTGTCACCGGTGCAATATTCATCACCGGGCTGCCGACAAATTGCGCAACGAAGAGGTTGGCCGGATGATGGTAAACCTCGTCCGGCGTGCCAACCTGCTGCAAAATCCCGTCATTCATGATGGCGATCCGGTCTGCCATGGACATGGCTTCGACCTGATCGTGGGTGACGTAAACGGTCGTCGCCTCATTCTCCAGATGCAGCCGTTTCAGCTCCGTGCGCATCTCTTCGCGCAGCTTGGCATCGAGCGCGCCCATCGGTTCATCCATCAGCATCGCTTTGGGCCGTCGCACCAAGGCACGGCCGATGGCCACACGCTGCATGTCGCCGCCAGCAAGCGACGACGGCCGTTTGTCGAGCAGATGCTCGATTTGCAACGAACGTGCGACAGCCCGGACTTGCCGGTCGATGATGTCCTTGCTTTCCCGCATCGCGCGCAGCGGAAATGCAATGTTTTCATACGCCGTCAGATGCGGATAAAGCGCAAACAGCTGGAACACGAAGGCAATGTCGCGGTCACCTGCCTCAAGCCCCTGCACCGGCTTGCCGTCGATCAGAATTTCGCCCTTGTCGATTTCCTCAAGCCCGGCGATGGCGCGCAGTGTTGTTGTCTTGCCGCAGCCGGAGGGGCCGAGCAGCACCACAAACTCACGGTCCCGTATCGTGAGATTGAGTTTCCGGATGACATATGCGGACCCGAAAAACTTCTCGATGTCCCTGAGGATGATCTCTGCCATTTGCGACGTCTATTCCTTGGACGGGAGGGGTTTGATTTTCGAGAAGATGTTGAAGCCGACAAGGCCGATCAGGATGATCGTCACGCCATAGCTGTGCAGTGTCAGATTGATCGGTTGGCACAGCGCAATGATGCCCAGCACCATGATCCAGATCGAGGCCGGCTCGAAATATTTCACGCTCATGTCGCGAAAACCCATGATCAGCTCCTATTTGCGGATCGCGCCGAATGTCACCCCGCGCAGCAGGTGATTGCGCAGCATGAATGTGAAGATGGCGACCGGCAGGATGAACAGGAAAGTGCCGGCGGCAATGACTGTCCAGTCTGCAAGGCCGGACCCGACTTGCGAGGGAATGAACGGTGGCGCGGTCTGCGCCCGGCGGTTGGTCATGATCAACGCAAACGCATATTCGTTCCAAGCGGTGATGAAACAGAACACGGACGTCGCGGCGATGCCTGTCACCGCCTCTGGCAATACGATCTTGAAGAACGACTGCATGCGCGTGTAGCCATCGACCAGCGCCGCCTCTTCATATTCCTTCGGGATTTCATCCATAAAGCCCTTCATCAACCAGACAGAAAAGGACAGGTTGAAGGCGGTGTAGAGGATGATGAGGCCAATATGGCTGTCGTTGAGCCCGACTGTCCGGTACATCAGATACATCGGGATCGCCACGACAATGGGCGGCAGCATGCGCGTCGACAGGATGAAAAACAGCCAGTCCGCCTCTCCCGCCATCTTGAAGCGCGAGAAGCCGTAAGCGGTGATCGTGCCCATCGACACCGCAAGGAAAGTGCTGATGATCGCAACGATCAGACTGTTCATGAAGCGATTTGGATATTGCGACATCTGGATGTTGGGGCCAACCCGCAGGATGCGCTCACCGCCATCATATATCCGCTGCTCATACCAGGGCGCGGCATCATAGACGGCCGGATCGACCGGCTTGGTCAGTTGCACCCGCTTGGTGAACAGCTTGATGAACGGCGTGATTTCCGGCTGGAAGAACACCGTTGGCGGAACGGAGGTGGCCAAGCTGCGCGGCTTGAATGCGGTCGAGCCGATCCAATACAACGGCGACAGGAACGCGATGGCGATGACAATGACTGCCGCAATCGCGACCCGGTTCCAGACTTTTTTTCGTGACGAAGTGACGACAGCCATGACTAGCGTTCCTTCGCCTTGTTGAGATATTTCACATAGATGTTGGTGATCGCCAGCACCATGATCAAAACGATATAGGCGAGCGCACAGGACTTGCCGGTCTGCCATTCCTGAAACGCGAACTTGTAGAGCTTGATCGACACCAATTCAGTCGTCGGCTGCGTCGAGAGAATGTAGGCAATATCAAACGTCTTGAAAGCCTCCATCGTGCGGAAGATGAGAGCAATCAACAAAAGCGGCGACACCAGCGGCAGCGTGATATGAAAGAATGTGTACCACGAGCCAGCCCGGTCGATTGCGGCGGCTTCGTAAAGATGCTGCGGCACGGCAGAAAGCCCTGCCAGTGACAGCAGCATCACGAACGGCGCCCACATCCAGATGTCAGTGATCGCCACCGCATAAAGCGCAAGATTGGCATCAGACAGCCAGGCCAGATTGCCAAGCCCGAGCACGTAATTCAGCGGACCCCAGGACGGGTCATACAACAGCCGCCAGAACAGGCCGACCACCGCAGCCGACATCATCATCGGCAGCATCAAAAGCGTCGTGATCAAGCCCTTGGCGGGAATTTTGCGGTTGAGCAGCAGCGCGAGGCCAAAGCCGATCACCATCTGCCCGAATACGGACACCATGACGTATTTCGCAGTCACCCAGAAATTGTTCCAGATACGCGGATCGTTGAGAAGTTCGCGATAATTGGCGAGCCCGACAAATTTCACGGGTTCGTTCACTGATGCGCGGAAATCTGTGAATGAATAGCCGAGCGAATAGATGAGCGGAAACACGTTGAAGATGATCAGGAACAAAAGCGTCGGGATAATGAAGAAATTCCGGATGGTCAGATCGCTCCAACCGCGCGCGACCGCCTTGGATGACGGGTGTAGTGTGGCCAGACCTGCCATCTTGTCCTCGCTGTTGAATGGGTGTGCAGGAGGGGTTTCCCCCTCCCGCCCGCTTGGGTCGCAGGGTTAACCGCCGCGGCCGTATTTCTTGAAGGTTTCCGTCCATTCTTTCGCTACATTGTCGAGCACGGCTTGTGCGCTGCCGCCTTCGCCGCTGATGATGTAAGGATAGACGTTGTTGTTGATCTGCGTCAGCAGTTCGGCGTATTCCGGCACCGCCCAGAAGTCTTTCACCATGAACATCGTCTGGTAGAAGGCTTCATTGTATGGCGTTGCCTTGCGGAAAGCCTCGGATTCCAAAACGGCCTTGTTGCAGGTGTAACCGCCAAGCTCGGCCCATTTCTTTTGGGTCTCGTCCTTGATGAACCATTCAAGGAACTTGATCGATTCTTCCTGCTTCTTCGAATAGGACACGATGGAAATGCCCTGTCCGCCAAGTGCAGCATGCTGTTTGCCGTCCGGACCTGCCGGATTGGCGAAATAGCCGGTGACGTCCGCATTCGGGTTCGACGCCTTGTTGGCGAGCGCCGGGAAGAAGGCGAAGAAATTGAGGCTCATGGCCGCAAGGTTTTCAGTGATCGCCTGGTTGCTTTCCTGGAAGAACGTCTTGCCCCAGTTCGGCGGCGTAAAGCCATAGAGCTGCTTGTACATCTCGACCGCTTCAGCGTTCTGCGGTGAGTTCAGGATGCCGTCGACCTTGTACGTCGAATAGTCGCCAAGTTCGCCGCCATAGCTGAATATCGTGCTTTCGATGCCCATGAGCATCGCGTCGTAGCTGTTGTCGGTGTAGATCGCGATGCCGTAGCGCTTTTCATCGGGGCGGTAGAAGAATTCGGCAATGTCGCGCAGTTCCTTGTAGGTTTTCGGCACGGCAAGGTCATAACCATACTTTGCCTTGAAGGCCTCCATTTCCTTGGGG
>JANMQE010000339.1:0-1543 GCA_031370195.1 Phyllobacteriaceae bacterium | reverse complement strand
GCTGGCGGTGTTCTGGCGCGGGCTGGTGGCGGAGTGTCTTGATCCTTTGTATCTGCGTTCGGTGAGCGGCATCGGCGGGCTGGTGCATTTTTTGTTTCTGGTGCTGGTGGTGCTCAATCTGGTCAGCGGGTTTCAGGCGCTGGGCACTCTGCTTTCAGTCGGGCTGATGATGCTGCCCGCGCTTGCCGCGCGCTTCTGGACCAGCCGCGTAGAAACCATGTCGCTGCTGGCCATTGCAATCGGCATGGTGTCGGGCGTCACGGGATTGCTGATCTCTTACCATCTGGAATTGCCAAGCGGGCCGTCAATCATTCTTGTCGCCGGGTTTGCCTATCTGGTGTCGCTGATCGGCGGCAGGCGCGGGATCGTGCAGTCACGGCTGCGCCCGCACCGGCATCGTGTTGCCTGATTTTCTGATTCATCAAAAGGAGCTAAACCATGAAAAATTTACGCAATTTGGCGCTCGCGTGTGGCGTGTCGCTGTTGGCATTGCCAACTTATGCGGCGGCAGACCAATTGAAGGCGGTTGCGTCGTTTTCAATCCTTGGCGATTTGGCCAAAGCGGTTGGCGGCGACAAGGTTGACGTGGTGACTCTGGTCGGCCCCAATGGTGACGCACACGTCTATGAGCCGAAACCTGCGGATGCGGCAAGTGTCGCGGGTGCCAATGTTGTGCTCATCAACGGTCTTGGCTTTGAGGGTTTCATTGAACGGCTGGCCAAGGCAAGTGCGACGACGGCGGCGATTGTTGAGGTCTCGAAAGGTGTAAAGCCAATTGAACCTGCGGCGGAAGAACATGCGCATGAAGGCGACGCAGACACGGCTGAGGCGGAGGGGCACCATGGCGGCGTGGACCCACATGCGTTTCAATCCGTGCCAAACGTGCGGCTCTATGTGAAGAATATCGCTGAGGCGCTCTGCGCGGCAGACGCTGCCGACTGTGATGTGTTCAAGGCCAATGCAGCGGCTTATGACGCCAAGCTTGCCGCGTTGGATGCGGACATCCGTGCGGCGATCGCTTCCATACCGGCGGAGAAGCGGACGATTATTACCTCACATGACGCATTCGGGTATTTTGCGCATGAATATGGCGTGAAGTTTCTGGCGCCAGAGGGCATTTCAACGGACTCCGAAGCCTCTGCATCAGATGTTGCCAAGCTGATTGACCAAGTGCGGGCGGACAAGGCTTCGGCTCTGTTTGTGGAGAATATCTCGGATCCACGGCTGGTGAACCAGATTTCGGCTGAGACCGGGATCAAGGTTGGCGGCGCACTTTATTCGGATGCGCTGTCGGCAGCGGATGGACCGGCAGGGACGTATATTGAGATGATGCGGTATAATGTCGAGACGATAAAGGGGGCGATATTGGGGAGCTGAGGTTAGGGCTCTCTTTGACCCTTTGCGCTGCCCCTCCTCCGTCGCTTCGCGCCACTGGACTTGCATCGAAAAAGTGGAGAGGCTTTTGTAGCCTTGGAGGCGATTTTGATGAAACAGAAGCGATTTACACAAGAGTTCAAGGAGGAGACGGTTCGGCTGGTTTTGA
>JANMQE010000134.1:0-7282 GCA_031370195.1 Phyllobacteriaceae bacterium | reverse complement strand
GCCCTCAGCCGCTTTCGGGCTGTGTTCCGCGATGTAGGATCGAATCGTGACAAGGTCACCTATTCAAAAGACGACCAGACGATTTTCATGAACGCGTTTTGAAAACGTCAGCTTTCGGCGCTGGGAGTACGTTCGGACTTCCCCAGCTTTTCAGCCAATCTGACACTGAGTCGTGCGAGGTGAACACGCCCTTGTCAGCCTCCACATCGGCCTCTTCAATCGCGCCGACCTGCCACTCATATCGTTCAAGATCTTCATTCAGCGCCTCAGTCGCCAGGAATGAGCGCGAACGTCTCGTCGACGCCGAAAGCCGGTCAAGGCGATCTTTCATCGCATCAGGCACGCGCAGGGAAATGATATTCTGTGACATGAGGCAACCGATGTGTAGTTGGAAGTATACATGGCAACTGACCCCCTCAAGAAGTCAACCTTGCGACAGGAGGGTGAACGCGCTGGATCGTTGAAATTGGCAACCGCAGTGAACTAGCCCTTCACCCAGCCCTTGGCCTTGAACACCGCCCAAATCGACATCGAATGGCCGCGCCCAAGATCAAATTCGGTCTTGAGCAGGTTGATCAGCTCCGTCGCCTTCATATCCACGGTATAGACGCCGCGTTCTTTGGCGAGTGCCAGTATGCCATCCGGGTCGAGGCCTGTCTTGGCTTTTACCGCATCGAGATAGGCTTGGAATGACATGAACTCCTCCTTCTAACCCAACAGCGCCTTGATCACACCGCTCGCCTTGCCGAAGTCCATCGACCCGGCGTGGCGCGCGCGCAGTTCCGCCATCACCTTGCCCATGTCCTTGATGCCGGACGCGCCGGTTTCGGCAATCACTTTGGTGATTGCAGCCTTGGCGTCGTCGCCCGACAATTGCCGCGGCATGTAGGCTTGGATGACTGCAATCTCGGCCACTTCTTTGTCGGCGAGTTCCGGACGGCTTCCTTGAATATAGATCTTCGCCGATTCCTCACGCTGTTTGACCATCTTGGCAAACAGCGTCATCAGCTCGCCTTCGCTCGCCTCATCCTTGCCCGCAGTGCGGTTTGCGATGTCGAGGTCCTTGATCGACGCCTGCATCAGCCGGATTGTACCAAGCCTGGCCTTTTCGCCTGATTTCATGGCGGTTTTCATATCCTCAGTCAGGCGCGCGCGCATGGCTTTGTCTTTCCTTGTGATTTGGCGCGGAACATAGGGATTTCATCGACCGCGCGCAATTGACCTTGCGCAATGGCTTCTTTAAGGGACAGCTCTTAGCCAGACACAGCATTCGCAACGGGCTGACGCGCAAATGACGTGTCGCGGCCCATGCTTGTGCATGATGAAAACGGAGAGCGCCATGACCGCAACGCCAGCATGGACCACCACCAAGCCGACCGCCCTTCTGGTGCTGGCGGATGGGACGGTTATCGAAGGCAAGGGCCTCGGCGCGACGGGCGTGCGCGAAGCGGAAGTCTGCTTCAACACCGCGCTGACCGGCTATGAAGAAATCCTGACTGACCCATCTTACGCCGGGCAGATCGTCACGTTCACCTTTCCGCACATCGGCAACATCGGCGCAAATGACGAGGACATCGAAGACCTTCACCCGGCGCGCCGGTCCGGCGCAGTTGGAGCGGTCATCAAGGCTGACATCACCAACCCGTCCAGCTACCGTTCATCAGAGCATCTCGACACGTGGCTGAAGAAACGCGGAGTCGTGGCAATGGCGGGCGTTGACACGCGGGCGCTGACCGCACTTATTCGCGAAAAGGGCATGCCCAATGCCGTGATTGCGCATGATCCTTCTGGAACCTTCGACATTGAAGCGTTGAAAGCGCGCGCCAAGGCATGGCATGGTTTGATCGATCTTGATCTGGCGAAGGACGTCACGTCCGGACAAAGCCAAGTCTGGACTGAATCGGACTGGAAATGGGACGAAGGGTTTGGCGAAAACACCGCACCGTCCACGCATGTGATCGCCATCGACTACGGCGTGAAGCGCAACATTCTGCGGCTGATCGCAGGGCTTGGTGCAAAGGTGACGATTGTGCCGGCTGACACCAAGGCCGAAGACATATTGGCGATGTCGCCGGACGGCATTTTCCTGTCAAATGGTCCGGGCGATCCGGCGGCGACCGGTCAATATGCCGTGCCGGAAATCCGCAAGTTGGTAGACAGTGGCAAGCCGGTGTTCGGCATCTGCCTCGGCCACCAGATGCTGGCACTCGCGCTCGGCGGAACCACTGCCAAGATGCATCAGGGCCACCACGGCGCAAACCACCCGGTCAAGGATTTCACGACGGGCAAGGTCGAGATCGTGTCGATGAACCACGGTTTCTCGGTCGATGCCGACTCACTGCCGGATGGCGTCGAGGAGACGCACGTCTCGCTGTTTGATGGCACCAACTGCGGCCTGCGCCTGACCGGCAAGCCGGTGTTCTCCGTGCAGCACCATCCGGAAGCCTCACCCGGCCCGCAGGATTCGCACTATCTCTTCCGCCGCTTCATGAACATGATCCGCGAGCAGCGCGGAGAAGAGGCAATTGCCGAGCGGGGTTGATCAAACCTGCCGAAGGAAGTTGCTGATTTCATCAGACAAGTTTCGCCGGTTGGCACGCATGATTTTTCCGATGTCCACATCCTTTTTGGGACCTCTGAGGCGCGCTTGTATTCGCCGCACTCCATCACTTGATCGCTCGTGCCCGTCGATCAGGTAAGACCTGCGAAATCGTTCATAAGCCAGAGCAAAATCCGGCTCCTCAGCCTCTTCAGCGGCCCGCGCCAATTCAAATACGAAGTCAGCATAGTTCGCAAATCCTTGGACAATCTCGCGTAAGCTGCCCCTTAGTCGTTCAAAATCGCCGTCATGTTGTCGCCACTCCGTACGAACAAAATCGGAAGGCACAGAATTGTGATCACCGCCAAAAACTAGCTGCGTCGGCTTCCCTAAAGCGAGGCAATACCCATACTCAAAAAATATGTTCCCAACTGTGCGGGCGGGCGTCGCATCCGAAAAAATTGCCAAACCAAAACCGCAACTTTGTATAAGGCTTATGATCTTGTGGAGAAAATCTGAACTTTGTGGAACCTCACTGGCAACAAGAACAGCAAAACCTTGCGCGGCCAGTTCTTCACGAGCGACCCTTTGCATTTCGGCTTCGATAAGCGAGACACGGTCGTTGTCGTGAATCATGAAAAAAGCTGTCTTCGGGCGAATAACGACAGCGCTTCCAAGTTCTGAACCGTCAATTGGGCTGTACGCAGCTGGCAAACGCGTCAGCCTTTTCTTTCGACGCCTTTAAAGGGCCCCGGAGTTCTCTTTACATCCAGGATTTTTCCGTTCTTGGTGTCTACCTTAATCCAGTTTTTTGTCACTGGATTCTGCAATTGAACGCGCTCTCGCACAGCGCCCTTGCGATGATTCTCACCAGTGTTCGTTGCCATTGTTATTTATCCACAAACTGCATTTTCAGAAAATTATGGCCGCACACTGCGATTTGCAAGCGGTAATGTTGGTTGGTCTCAATCAAAGGGTCTGGATTCGTCCTGCTGCTGTACTGTGGAATCCGAGAGAGCGGGGTTGATCAGGAAACGATCCGGACCAGTTCGATCTTGTCCTTGATCTTGGCGAACGCGTCGTCAAGTTGCGCACGGTTGGGCACATCGAAATAATGGTCCGCGTCCGTTGCACAGTCGCGCAACAGGTTGCCTGTTACAATGTTCGGCTCTTCCAGCTTGATCGTGTAAATTTCAACGCCCAACGCTTTGGTGTTTGTGCAGACCTGAAGCGTGCGGTCGTTCATCGCGTCGGTCACCTGCGTGGTGCTGCCACTAGTCAAACCGAGTCGGCCATCGACAAGGTAGCCATAACTACCGTAACTCGAACCAAGCGCATTTGGCAATGGCCCGAGGTTGTTCGTGCCATCGGTCAAAATGACCAGAATTTTGCGGGTGCCCCTGTTGCCGTACGCAACACCCTCGTCAAACGGCAGGGTCGGCGACAGCGTCTTCCAACCCCATGCCGCACCTTCGACAATGTTGGTCGATCCCTGTGCGACCAGTGAATTCACCTTGGCCTTCAGCGACGGGTAATTGTTCGTGAGTGCCATCACCGGCTGCACATCGCAGCTGAAATCCGGTCCCTTGTTGACCGGATAACTGCCAAACATTGTCTGTTGCGAATAATCCGGGAACACCGGTGCCCACGTGGCGGATGCGGCGATTTGCTGGTTGAATGTCAACGACTTGAACGACGGCAAATACACGGCACCGTAACGCGCCATGCGTCCGTCCACTGTGCCGCTGCCAATCGGGTTGCCCATATCGGACAGATAGGAGTTCGGAAAACCAGCCATGTTCGGCTCATCGCTGGCAAATGACGGTACAAACAAAGTGTGCGGATTTGCCGGATTTGGTTCCGCGTCGCTGACGCCATAATCCACGCCGCCGACCGCAGGACGGTGTTCGACGCAGCCGGGCCAAGGCATGTTCAGATGCTTGTAGAGCGCGAACCGGCTGACGCCCGGATCAAGATCTGATTGGGAAACGGGGCTTTCGGCAAGGCTGTCAAGCCATGGCGCGGGTTGGCGGGTGACAGTGCCTGCGCCATTATAGGCCGGGCCAAACTGCGACCCGACATTGACCATGCTGGAAAATGGAACAATCGAAAATTTCAGCAGCCCGCGACCGGCATTTTGCGCGACCATGGTGTCAATCATGCCCGTTACTGCGTCTTTCATGGAGGCAAGTTTGCCGCCTGCCATGGAACCGGTCGTATCAAGTGCCAGTGCAATCTCATAGTTCGCATAGGCGACTTCAGTTTTTGCGGTGGCTTCAAGATCAACCTTACGGAAGCCGAACAGCCCGCCGAATGCAAGTGTCACTTTGGTGCGCGCGGTGACAGTCACTTGCTGCCCGCTGCGCAGAACGCCAATCTGCGTCAGCTGGGAGTCGAAGTTTTCGTCAACAAATGTGTCCGCGACAGCTTCAGCTTCAATGTCGTTCAGCTGGTCGTTCCTGTTGGCAACCGCGATTGCCGCGCTATCGACTGAATTTTGCAACTCATTTTTGACGCGCAGGATATTGGTGTAGTCCACTGCGAGCCCTGCGGAGACGAGCAAAGGCACCATCAGCAAAACAGTTGTGGGCGCAAAAGCACCCGATCTATCAACAATGAACCGCCGCAACACTGCCATCTTCGCCCGTAACGCCCCGTTTGGGGACAAGGTGGGCGTTGCAGCTTAATAACGGGTTAGCCCCATGGGGTTTGAATCCCACTCCGATGACGAAAGTCGTGGATTTGATTAACGCATCGCTAACATGCGACACCGTCAATAGACTCCTCCAAATGCCAATGAAGGACACTCGGCACGTCGGCAAACGATCAAATGTCTGCGTTGAACGTGTCGCAGCTATCCAGCTTGCCGCTCTTGGCACCGCGGGCAAACCATTCCTGCCGCTGCGCCGAGGTGCCATGGTTGAATGAATCCGGCACGACATAGCCTTGGCTCATCTTCTGCAGCCGGTCATCGCCGATTTTCTGCGCGGCATTGAGCGCTTCCTCAATGTCGCCCTTTTCAAGCAAGCCCTTCTGCGCCGTAAAATGCGCCCAGACACCTGCAAAACAATCCGCCTGCAATTCGACGCGCACGGACATCTTGTTGGCATCGACGTCATCCATCGACTGGCGCATCTGGTTGAACTTCGGCAGCACACCAGTGATATTTTGAATATGGTGGCCAACCTCGTGCGCCAGCACATAGGCTTGCGCAAAATCCCCCGAAGCTCCGAACTGGTTGGCAAGCTGGTCATAAAAAGACAGGTCAATATAAAGCTTCTGGTCGCCCGGGCAGTAAAACGGGCCGGACGCAGCAGACGCCATGCCACAGGCGGAGCTCACCTGACCGTCAAACAGCACCATGGTCGGCGCAGGGTACTTCTCGCCGTTGGCCTCGAAAATTCCGGACCAGGTGTCTTCGGTTTCCGCAAGTACGGTTTTGACAAACGCAGTCATCTTGTCGTTGGTGGCTTGCGTGCGCGGGGTTGCCTGTTCCTGCGTTAAATTGCCTCCAAGGCCACCGTCAGAGCCGGAAAGGATCGCTGTCGGATCAATGCCGCATGCCTTCAACACGAAGAACAGAACCACCATCAGGACAATTGTCGACAGTCCGCCGCCGCGCGCGACACGCATGCCGCCACCCGATGGCATCCGGAACCCGCCGCGCCCGATACCGCCGGGTGAGCCACCCGAACCGTCGCGCTGATCCTCAACATTGTCGCTCTGGCGGCGTCCTTCCCACTTCATGAAGCGGTCTCCTGTCATCTCGTGTCCCGGCAAGCGGGTTGCGCGCCAAGTAATGGCACGAAATGCCAAGCGCATTCAACTCGCAACGCAAACGAGATACCGCAAGTTCCACAAACACAAACAGGCCACCTTTCGGCGGCCTGTCCGTATCGTCCTGCCAAACCCCAGATGGTATCGCATCCGGCCCCGGACGATGATCTGCAGCCCGGTGGACGAGCCTGTTCGATTACTTCGGCAACAGAACGCGGTTGACGACGTGGATAACGCCATTCGACTGGTTGACGTCAGCAATCGTGACCTTGGATGCGCCGCCGCTCTCATCAATGATATAAATCGCGCCATTCTTGACAGTTGCACTCAGCGCGTCGCCGCTGACAGCCTTGAAATTATACGTGCCGCCATTGGCCTTGATGCGCTTCAACAGTGTTGCACCAGACAGCTTGCCGGAGACAACATGCGCGGTCAGAACCTTGGTCAGTGTGCCCTTGTTTTCCGGCTTCAACAATGTGTCGACAGTACCGGCCGGCAATTTGGCAAACCCTGCGTTCACGGGCGCAAACACTGTGAAAGGACCTTTGCTGGAAAGCGTATCAACCAGACCGGCAGCCTTGACGGCCGCGACCAGCGTCGTGTGATCCTTGGAATTCACGGCATTTTGAATGATGTTCTTGGTCGAGAACATCGGCGCGCCGCCGACAGTAACCGTGCTGGCGAAAGCCGGAGCGGAAAGCGAAGCGACCGACCCGAAGGCGATCATGGTGGCAACGGATGCGCGGACAAGTGTCTTTAACATTGGGTTTCTCCCGGTTGACTGTTTGAAGTTCGTGTGGGCCCCATCACATGGAACTTAGACGAGCAACGAGAGGCGAAACGGACAAGTTTCAGCACGGCATACAGTTGTCAGGGTTTGACGATCACGGTTTTGTGCGCGCGGCGTGACCGGCGATTGGTTGGCGGAGACCGGACCGCGTCAGACTGAAGAAATTTGTGGTGGGG
>JANMQE010000118.1:0-4575 GCA_031370195.1 Phyllobacteriaceae bacterium | reverse complement strand
GCTGGCCCGGGGCGAGGCACGGGTCTCGCCCGTCCTTCGGACCCCGCTTCGCGGTAGAGGGGAAAGGAACCGGGATTCTCGCGCAACATCGCAAACATCACCGCGACGATCTTGCGGAGTGCTTCTGTGTTGCGGGTGATTGCGAGCGGCCAGTCCAAGGTGTCCGTGTCTCCGTTGTTGAACAAAACATGAACATAAATTTTATGCAGAATCAAGCTTTATTTTGCATTCCATGGCTTTTTGATTCATCCCGAAGCCTTTGAGCGAGGCGCCCCCATCTGTCCTGTCGGACATCTCCCCCGCGAGGGGAGAGATCGGCGCGTCGCCCTTGCTGCCAACCATTTTCGTTTGAGCAATAATGAGTGTTGAAAATTATCATTTAAATCAACGCCATCCGCTCTCCCCGCTTGCGGAGGAGAAATCCGCGCAGCGGTCAGAGGGGGGGGCGAGCGCCACCAAAGTTTCGGTGAGAGTCAACCGCCGCAGATGCTCAGCCGGGATTTTGATCGATACTTTTGTCCACATAGGGTTTTTTGCAGTCGATCACTTCATCAAGCCGCTGGCAAAGTGCCAGCTGCCGCCAGCTATTCAGTCCCCGCCGCCATGCTCCGGCAATAATCGCGGAAGAACATCGCCGCACCCACCTCGTCGATTTCGCCGGAGGCGACGGCGAGGACGAACTCAATGATTTCGCCTTGTGTTGCCTCGACTTGCCAGCCGTGCATGCGCAGGAATACGTAAGCCGCAACGAAAGCCGTCCGTTTGTTGCCGTCAGAAAACGGATGGTTTTTCGCTATCCCGAACAGGTAGGCCGCGGCGAGCTCGAACACGTCCGGATTTTCGTAAGCTGCTTTGTTTACTGGCCGCGCCAGCGCTGCCTCAAGGGCGTTCTCATCCTTGATGCCAGGCAACCCGCCATGCTCGGCGAGCTGCTCGTCATGGAAAATATCTACAGCCTCGCGCAGCAGCCAAATCCATTCGCTCACAATGTCCACCCTTTCACTTGGCGAGTTCGCGCAGCGCGACCTTGTATTTGTCCATGCATTCGCGCGCCAACTCGAGTTGGCGGGCAAGTTCGTCTTTTTCCGGAACAAATTTGATGCCGCTCTTGTCGGCCACGATGGACATGCTGTCCCCCGCGCTCAACCCCAAGCTTTCCAATATATCTTTCGGGATGATAACCCCTTCGGAATTGCCGATTTTGCGAATGACTGTGTTCATGGCTTAACCTCCTGTTGCAACATGAGTGGTAACAGACATTTACTTTTGTTGCAACGCGCATTATAACATTGAGTCATGCAAACAAAAACCGGCCAAACCATGGCCGGTCCGCTAGCGCAGCAAATTAAGCCGAAATCGGCCCTTACACAAACTGTCCCAATCCGGGAATCGACGCAACGACCGCGTCAATCGGGCCGTCGCCGGCCTTTTCGCGAGCGAAGCGGATGGTTTCTTTTGAGACGCCGGTGATCTCGCCCATGCCCATGCCCATGGCCATAAGCTGCGAACCGAGACCCATCACGCCGCCCATGAAACCGGGCTTGTAGTTGGCAGCCGCGATGGCCTCGCTTGCGCCGGGCAGGGCGCCAACGAGCTTGGCCACGTCGTCCGCCGGGCCTTCCGCCTGCAGGAAGCCGAGTATCAGGCCGACGGCCTTTTCAGCGCTTCCGGCCTCAAGGCCGACATTGGCGACAATGCGCTCGATCAGTTCGTTCATTTGGAAGCTCCGGAATTATTTGACGTTAACGTCATATGCACAAATCAGGCCTTGAAAACAAGCGGACAATCCTCTCGCTCTGCCCATTTCCCGTCGCTCTGCCCATTGTTGATTTCCCGTGCGCCCGCTATATCGGCGGGGCCTTTTTGGGAAGGCTGCCAATTGCTCACTGGAAACGGATCATCCACATGCTTGAAGACGGAAAGATTTTCATCGGTGCCAGCCGCAAGCCGGATGACAGCATCCAGAAGGGCGAATATCTGGCGCTGAAGTTTGCCAACCGTCACGGTCTGGTCACCGGCGCGACAGGCACCGGCAAGACGGTAACGCTGCAAATTATGGCCGAAGCCTTCTCCAACGCCGGCGTGCCGGTGTTTGCCGCCGACATCAAGGGCGATCTGTCCGGCATCGCGGCGATGGGCGAAGACAAGGATTTTTTGCTGAAACGCGCCGAAGTGATCGGGCTCAAACCCTACGACCATCAGGAATTTCCGGCAATTTTCTGGGACCTGTATGGCGAGCAGGGCCATCCGATCCGCGCCACGGTCTCGGAGATGGGGCCGCTGCTTCTGTCGCGGCTGATGAACCTGTCGGATGCACAGGAAGGCGTGTTGAACATCGCGTTCCGGATTGCCGACGAAGACGGCATGCTGCTGCTTGATCTGAAGGATCTGCAGGCGATGCTGACCCATGTCGCCGACCGCGCCAGGGAATTGCAGACCCGCTACGGCAATGTCTCGAAGGAGTCCGTCGGCTCGATCCAGCGCTCGCTTCTGGTGCTGGAAGAGCAGGGCGGCGATAAATTCTTCGGTGAACCGGCGCTGAACATCGCCGACATCATGCGCACCACGCCGGATGGCCGCGGCGCGATCAACATCCTTGCCGCAGACAAGCTG
Source organism: Phyllobacteriaceae bacterium (assembly GCA_031370195.1). Taxonomy (GTDB): domain Bacteria; phylum Pseudomonadota; class Alphaproteobacteria; order Rhizobiales; family Rhizobiaceae; genus JANMEX01. The sequence continues at coordinate 1,962 of JANMQE010000118.1, read as the reverse complement.
ATGATGAACCCGCGCCTGTACGGTACATTTCTGCTCTGGCTTTTGTCGGAGCTGTTTGAAGTGCTGCCGGAAATCGGCGATCCGGAAAAGCCCAAGCTGGTGTTCTTCTTTGACGAAGCGCATCTTCTGTTCAACGAGGCACCCAAAGCGTTGCTGGAGCGCATTGAACAGGTCGTCCGCCTGATCCGTTCCAAGGGCGTCGGCGTCTATTTTGTCACGCAGAACCCGCTTGATATCCCAGAAACCGTGCTAGCCCAGCTTGGCAACCGCATCCAGCATGCGTTGCGCGCCTATTCACCGCGTGAGACCAAGGCTGTGAAGGTGGCGGCTGAAACCTTCCGCCCGAACCCGGATTTCGACACCTACCAGTCGATCCTGTCGCTCGGCACCGGTGAGGCACTGGTTTCGACACTGGAGGAAAAGGGCATTCCGTCCATGGTCCAGCGCACACTGGTGCGCCCGCCGGCAGCACGGCTGGGACCGGTCACGCCGGAAGAGCGCCGCGCGATCATCAACCAGAGCCCGGTTTCCGGCCAGTATGACAGGACAATTGACCGCGAGTCGGCCTACGAAATTTTGCAGCGCAAGATGGCTGAGGCGAAAGCGGAAGCCGAACAGCCGGACGCCGAGCCGCAATCCAGCGGCGGCGGCTGGCGTTTGCCGGATTTCGGCGGCGGATCGTCAACATCGTCAGGGACCACAGCAAGGCCCCGCGCGTCATCGCGTCAGACGATTACCGAGACGGCGATGAAGTCCGTTGTGCGCTCGGTCGGATCGTCGCTTGGACGGGCGCTGATCAGGGGGATTTTGGGGAGCTTGACGAGAAGGTGATCTTTGTCAGCTTGCCTTCTCCCCGCCGTTTGCGGGGAGAAGGGGAACTGCTCGCCTAAGCCGTAATCTGCAGCGGTGAGAACTCGTCCAACACCACGACCGGTGCCTTCGGTGGCACGCGGCTGTGCAAATCGATAATGTCCTGGTTCATCAGCCGCACGCAGCCTGACGATGCCTTCTTGCCTATGCTTTTCCATTCCGGCGAGCCGTGGATGCGGTAGAGCGTATCGACGCCGTTCTGGTAGATGTACAACGCCCGCGCGCCAAGCGGGTTCGTCAGCCCGCCGGGCATGCCGCCGTTTTCGGCGGAATATTTTTCAAGTTTCGGATCGCGCTCGATCATCTCGGCAGGCGGTGTCCATGTTGGCCACTGGGCGCGCCGCTCGATGTTGGCGCTGCCTGACCAGGCAAACCCTTCCTTGCCGATGCCCACGCCATAACGCACGGCCTCGCCGAACGGCTGCACCAGATAGAGGAACCGGTTTGCGGTATCGACAACGATGGTGCCCGGCTGTTCGCCCGTCGGATCCGGTACGGCCTGACGGTAAAATTTCGGGTCGATTTTCTGGTAAGGGATCGCTGGCAGATCAAACTCGCCATCGCTCATCGCTGCGTACATCAGCTCCGGCGGCATGGAAACGGGGGCCATATCGACAGGCGGCGGTGCAACCGGCACATAGGGCCGGGCATCAGAACCATCCTGCACGACGCCGATCACTTCGTCCGTCGTTGTGCAGCCTGAGATCGCGAACATGGTGATGCTGCCGAGAAGCATGCGGCGGTTTAACTGTGCGTGCGGCAAAGACGCTGCCATGATACATTCCATATCGTTGATAGATGCTGATTATCGCCGCTGGCCTAAGTTTGCAAATGCGGCATGAACACGGCGACCAACACATTAAACGAAGTCCGCGCCGATAAAGTTCCGCAAGTCGCGCGATTGCCCGATGGAACCGGCGCGACTATATGAATGGTGTGAACCCGGCAGCCGCCAGGCTTCAACCAACATTTCCTCAACCTCTATCCCCAGGAGATCCCCATGGCCTTTACCCTTCCGGACCTGCCTTACGATTATGACGCGCTCGCACCCTTCATGTCGAAGGAAACCCTCGAATTCCACCACGACAAGCA
>JANMQE010000124.1:0-3016 GCA_031370195.1 Phyllobacteriaceae bacterium | reverse complement strand
ATGGCGGCGACCTGCGCGGTCGTCAGCGAGGCGACCTGCGCGGTCGTCAGGCCGGCGAAGTGCTCGGTCGTCAGCGCGTCGATCTGGGCCGTCGTGAAGGCGTGCAGACCGGCCGTTCCAAGGGCCACCAGGTCGGCGGTCTCGAGGGCAGCCACGTCGGCAGTTTCCAGTTTGGCGATCTGTGCGGTCGTCAACGCGGCCACTTGCGCGGTGCTCATCGCAACGATTTCATCGGTCGTCAAGGCCATGATGCCGGCGGTGGTGATGGCGCGGATCTGCGCGGTCCCGAACGCGGCGAAGTCTGCCGTTTCGAGGTTCGCGATCTGGGCCGTCGTCAACGATGCCACCTGGGCGGTGGTCAGCGCGGCAATGTGCGCAGTGTCGAGTGCGTTCAGGCTGTCGGTGCTCAGTGCAGCGACCTGGTTGGTCGCCAGCGCCGCCACCTGTGCCGTGCTGAGCGCGGCCATCTGGTCAGTCGTCAGCGCGGCCATCTGCGCCGTCGTGAAGGCACGCACGCCCGCGGTACCCAAGGCCACCAGGTCGGCGGTCTCCAGCGCGGCCACGTCGGCGGTTTCCAGCTTGGCGAGTTGCGCCGTCGTCAAGGCCGCCGCTTGCGCGGTGCTCAGCGCCACGATCTGCTCGGTCGTCAGGGCGACGATGCCGGCCGTCGTGATCGAGCGGATCTGTGCGGTACCGAGCGCGGCCAGGTCGGCGGTTTCGAGGTTGGCGATCTGCGCGGTCGTGAGCGAAGCGACTTGCGCCGTTGTCAGCGCGGCGACTTGGGCGGTGCCCAGTGCGTTCAGGCTGTCGGTGCTCAGCGCAGCGACCTGGTTGGTCGCCAGCGCCGCCACCTGTGCCGTGCTGAGCGCGGCCATCTGGTCGGTCGTCAGCGCGTTGATCTGGGCGGTGCCCAGCGCGCGCACGCCGGCCGTGCCCAAGGCCACCAGGTCAGCCGTTTCGAGCGCGGCGACGTCGGCGGTTTCGAGCCTGGCGAGTTGTGTGGTCGTCAGCGCCGCGGCTTGCGCGGTGCTCAATGCGACGATCTGGTCGGTCGTCAGTGCGGCGATGCCGGCCGTCGTGATTGAGCGGATCTGCGCGCTGCCGAGAGCAGCCAGGTCAGCGGTTTCGAGGTTGGCGATCTGGGCGGTCGTCAGTGATGCAACCTGCGCCGTCGTCAGCGCAGCGACTTGCGCGGTGCCGAGTGCATTCAGGCTATCGGTGCTCAATGCAGCGACCTGGTTGGTCGCCAGAGCGGCCACTTGGGCAGTGCTCAGTGCGGCCATCTGGTCAGTCGTCAGCGCGTTGATCTGAGCGGTGCCCAGGGCGCGGACGCCGGCCGTTCCCAGCGCCACTAGGTCCGCGGTTTCGAGCGCTGCCACATCGGCAGTTTCGAGCCTGGCCAGTTGTGCGGTCGTCAGTGCAGCCGCTTGCGCGGTGCTCAGCGCGACGATCTGGTCGGTGGTCAGTGCGGCGATGCCGGCCGTTGTGATCGAGCGAATCTGATTGCTTCCCAGCGCGGCCAGGTCGGCAGTTTCGAGGTTGGCGATCTGTGCGGTCGTCAGCGCTGCAACCTGCGCCGTCGTCAGCGCGGCGACTTGTGCCGTGCCGAGGGCGTTCAGGCTATCGGTGCTCAGTGCAGCGACCTGGTTGGTCGCCAACGCAGCAACCTGTGCAGTGCTCAGGGCAGCCATCTGATCCGTGGTCAGCGCGTTCACCTGGGCGGTGCCCAAGGCACGCACACCGGCGGTGCCGAGCGCCACCAAGTCGGCGGTTTCGAGCGCGGCCACGTCAGCAGTTTCAAGTTTGGCGAGTTGCACGGTCGTCAGCGCCGCGGCCTGAGCTGTGCTCAGTGCCACGATCTGGTCGGTCGTCAGCGCGGCGATACCGGCCGTCGTGATCGAGCGAATCTGGGCACGGCCCAAGGCGGCCAGATCGGCGGTTACGAGGCTGGCGATCTGGGCCGTCGGCAGCGCGGCGTCTTGGGCCGTCGTCAGTGCAGCGACCTGGGCGGTGCCGAGCGCGTTCAAGCTGTCGGTGCTCAAGGCTGCCACTTGATTCGTGGCCAGCGCTGCGACTTGAGCTGTGCTCAATGCGGCCATCTGGTCGGTCGTCAGGGCGTTGACCTGGGCCGTGCCCAAGGCGCGCACGCCGGCCGTGCCCAGGGCCACCAGGTCAGCCGTTTCGAGCGCGGCGACGTCGGCAGTTTCGAGCTTGGCGATTTGCGCGGTCGTCAGCGCGGCGGCTTGGGCCGTGCCCAGCGCCACGATCTGGTCGGTCGTCAGGGCAGCGATACCGGCGGTGGTGATCGAGCGAATCTGGGCACTGCCGAGCGCAGCCAGGTCGGCCGTTTCGAGGTTGGCGATCTGCGTCGTCGTCTGCGCGGCCACCTGGGCCGTCGTCAGCGCGGTGACCTGGGCGTTTCCCTGCGCGTTCAGGTTGTCGGTGCTCAGGGCGGCCACCTGGTTGGTGGCCAGCGAAGCGACTTGCGCGGTGCTCAGCGCGCCCATCTGGTCGGTCGTCAATGCGTTCAGCTGGGCGGTGCCCAGCGCGCGCACGCCGGCGGTGCCGAGCGCCACCAGGTCAGCCGTTTCGAGCGCAGCCACGTCGGCGGTTTCGAGTTTGGCAAGTTGCGCGGTCGTCAGCGCCGCGGCTTGCGCAGTGCTCAGCGCAACGATGTGGTCGGTGTTCAGCGCGGTGATGCCGGCCGTGGTGATCGCGCGGATCTGCGCGCTGCCCAGGGCCGCCAGGTCCGCGGTTTCAAGGTTGGCGATCTGCGCGGTCGTCAACGACGCCACCTGCGCCGTGGTCAGTGCGGCCACTTGCGCGGTGGCCAGCGCGTTGAGGCTGTCGGTGCCCAGCGCGGCTACCTGGTTCGTGGCCAGCGCGGCTACTTGGGCGGTGCTCAGCGCGGCCATCTGGTCGGTCGTCAGAGCGGTCACCTGGGCCGTGCCCAGGGCGCGCACGCCCGCGGTGCCGAGCGCCACCAGGTCGGCGGTTTCGAGCGCGGCGATGTCGG
>JANMQE010000084.1:0-1501 GCA_031370195.1 Phyllobacteriaceae bacterium | reverse complement strand
GGTTGCCGGTGACCAGGCGACGCGCCAGTTGCAGCACAGCTTCTTTTCCTTCGACTTCACCCGCATGAATATTGGCTTGGATGAATACTACCGTTTTACCCGAAGCGTGCGCTGCGCGGGCTGTGACAAGTGGCGGATTGGAAATAATCAGTAAAGGTAAATCGCGGCCTTCTTCGGTTTTACCAAAAGATTCCACGCGTAACAGATTTGTTTGTTGCTGTAACTCCGTAATAAATGCCAAGACATCGTCGTAGCGGCTGGTTTCTTCATAGTTGCTGGATTCAGCTCGTGTTTTTGGAGAGATTTCCTGACTGTAACTAGACATAGATAGAACCTGAAAAAAGATAACAATGAAGGTGAGGAGGGATGTTTTATGAATACGAGGGACAAGCGATGAAAAGCGAAATACGTTAGTCATTTTGGGGTTATATGAGCAGGGAATTTTAGGACACGATAAGTATAACGGCAGAAGTGTTTCGTCACAATAAAATTATCGCATCAGGGTAATCTTATAAATCCATCCAAGGATCATTAAAGCAATCGTAGAATACATTACGGCGTTCGATCCGCGTGCCGTGATGAAGCTCATCCACGCCACGCGACGGTTCATTAAATAGAAACTTAATGGAATCAGGCAGATTGTCGCCAGACAAGCGATTAAGCCAAACGGTTGCGTAATAAATGCTTCGTGAAAATTAAACCGAACGGTATGCGCAAAGCTGGTAGTTAACCCACAGGCTGGACAAGGGAATCCGGTGAAGCTCAGAAAAAAACAGGGCGGCAAACCTAATTGCTGATGCGTGCCAACTCCTTTTTCTGCCGGATGAAGAATCCGTGCGACACCGAGAACTGTTGAGGCGACACCAATTAAGGCGAAGTATTGAATCCGGTCGCGTGAGGAATAACTAAATTGATCGGAGACATGATCCACAATTATCCACCGGTAATCGCGCTCAGAATTCCTCCGAGCATGCCTAAAACCCCAAAGATAATAAAGGAACCGCAGTATAAAACAGTACTCACAACGCCAATCCAAAATCCTGCTTTGGCGAAGTTCATTCCCGCCGGAGAAGCTGTGCCTGCTTTAATGGCATCCATTTCCATCTTTCCCAGAATAATTCCCGGGATGCTTAAAAATGGACCACAGGTAAAAATAGAAACAATTGAAACCACCAGCGAAGCAATCGAGCGTCCGCTGGCAGAATTAGGTAACGGAGGCGAATAGTTTGCATAACTCGGCTGCATATTTATCGGGGTATTCATGCCCGGATAATTACTGCCAATCGGCGGCGTATACGGCGCGTCATTCGTCACCGACGGAGGTGGCAGCGGCATCGTCGGGCTTTCCGTCACAGATGATGAAGGAAAGCCGGGATGCAGATTATTTCCACATTTGCTGCAAAATTGCGCATCGTTGCGGTTCGTCTCGCCGCAGTTGGTACAAAACATATTTGATTCAATCCTTTAGAAATTATGAAATACGCCGACGGCAATAGTATTG
>JANMQE010000026.1:0-2229 GCA_031370195.1 Phyllobacteriaceae bacterium | reverse complement strand
ATTGCCCTTGTCCGGCTGACTCGCCCTCACCGCTTCGCTTTGCGAAGCAGCCGGCCCGGGGCGAGCCACGGGTCTCGACCGTCCTTCGGACCCCGCTTCGCGGCAGAGGGGAAGGGCGTGGGCGTTTCCGCGCAACATCGCAAACAGCTCGGCGTTGATGCCAAGCAGTAGTGCGTGGTTGCGGGTGATGGCCATTTCCCAGTTCACTGGATGCACGTTCCCTTGTTGAACACGAGGGGAATTATCAGGCCGGATTGAAGATGGGTGGATAAGTTGCTGCGGAAAAAGTTGTGGTTTGAATGATATCAATGGGTTGGCGGAGTTTTGCTGCGGGATAACTCCGTCGGCGTTCGTGACTTGTGGGGCCGCACCCGCGATGGCGATCATTGCGTTGTTATTCAGCAATGGCACGCCGCGCTTTTCGTGCCATGTAATGACCCATGATCGCAAACCTTGCCGTTGGGACTTTTGCCATATTTGTCACCGTGCTCGTCCACACGTTCGGACTGATTGCCGTCACGCGGGCGATGGATTACCTTACCAACCGCTTCCGCATGCACGGGCACCGCTCGCGGGTGGTGGCTATGATGTCGGTGGTGTTCGGGCTGTTTCTCATTTTGACGCTGGAAATCTGGCTCTGGGCGCTCGTGTACCTCGCCATCGGCGCGCTGCCGGACTTTGAGCATGCGCTGTACTTCTCGACCGTGGCGTTTTCGACCGTCGGCTTTGGCGACGTGGTGCCGGTGATGAAATGGCGGCTTCTGGGCGCGCTGGAATCGATCAACGGGTTTTTGATGATCGGCTGGTCAACCGCGTATCTGATTGCGGCCTCGACAAGGGTCGGGCCGTTCCGGAGCGGGGAGCATTTTTGAGGGGGGCGGGCGCAAGCGGGCAACTGAGTCTCTGTAGCCTCTGGTCGGCGAGCGCAAAAACATAGTCAAATCTGGTGGTTAATTTCGGAGCGCTTGATATTAGCTAAGAACATAGCTATGAATGGCGCATGACCATGTTCACTGTTCATCAGGCAAAAACCAGCCTTTCCAAGCTCATGGCGCGCGCCGAGGCAGGCGAAGAGATCGTCATTGCACGCCGCGAGAAGCCGAGCGTTCGTCTGGTGCCGGTTGAGGCGGCTGACAAGAAACCAAGGGTGCCTGGCGCGCTCAAACATCTTGGCGGAAACCTGCCGGAAAACCTGTTTCTTGAACCCTTGCCTGAAGAGGAATTGCAGGCTTGGGAAGGCAAATTTTCGTTCGATCCTGACCGGTGAAATATCTTCTCGACACACACGCGCTGGTCTGGTGGCTGTATGACGTGCCGCAGCTTTCGCCAGCGGTGTTTGCGCTTGTTGCAGACCCCGCGAACGAAATTCTCGCAAGCGCCGTCAGCGCCTATGAGATTGCGAACAAATTCCGCGTCGGCAAGTGGCAGGAGATAGCCGGTTTGGCGACATCTTTTGCTGCAATTGTCGAGTCGCAGGGGTTTGCCACCGTCTCCATTGAACCGTCGCACGCAACGCTTGCCGGTCTCCTGCAAGGCGATCACCGCGACCCGTTTGACAGGCTTCTCGCAGCGCAAGCGAGACATTTGGGCATTCCGGTACTGTCGGTTGACAAGGCATTTGATGCGTTGGGGGCGGAAAGGGTGTGGTGACGACCCATCACCGCTTCATCGCTGCCAGCATTTCCTTGCGCAGGATTTCGTTCATCCGCGATTAATAGCCTTTGCCCTGCGATTTGAGCCAGTGGAGCACGTCGCTGTCGAGCCGGGCGGTGATTTGTTGTTTGACGGGACGGTATCCACGATGGCGGATAGCGTTCTTCAATTGCTCGTCGGTGAGTTCGGGGATGTCGCTGAGGTCGATTTGATCGTTGGGCAAAGCTGCAAGAGCCGCAAGCTCTGCCTTCTGGCTTTCGGCAAGCAGGGGGAGGTTGTTGAGGTCGACTTTGTAGGTGGTCATCTTGGCGGTGTCAGTCTTGACATTCTATATGCTCAAGGCCGACGACATAAGACTGCGGCAGGCCGTGCTCGCGAGCACCATCTAAAATCGTCGCGAGATAGTCTCGGCTTGGTTTACCTGAAAAGTCTTTCTGACAGACTGCTTCATATGTAAAGCAGGATACCGGCGTTCTGTCACCGCAAATGACAGTGATACCTATCGGATTGTAAGAGTTCTTGCTGATTTGTCGCTCTTGCTTATAACCTTCGCTCTTGTCCAGCGCCGTTCGATCC
>JANMQE010000021.1:0-1711 GCA_031370195.1 Phyllobacteriaceae bacterium | reverse complement strand
CGTGGACTGCTTGGCGTTGTTGGTGAAATTGCGGCTGGCGTAGCTATAGACTTTTTTGTCAACGCTATCCAGAACATAGATGCCGTTGTTGCTGCGGGTGTTGATGGTGATCCCGGACGGATCGGAATTGGCTGAATCGAGGAGCCAAGTGTTTAATAGAGTGCCGGTTAGGCTATAGGCAAAGACGCTATCGCAACTGTTGTCAACGACCCAGATGGTTTGACCGTCCGTGACCAAGTCGGTTGGATTGGAGTTGTGAGAATTGAGGGCAAAGCTGCTGGTGGCTGCGACCGAACCGGACCGTCGGGCGGCTGCGTTGGCAAAACGCGATATGCGTTTGTTTGAGGAATCGACGATCCACAAGTCGCTTCCGTTGGTCGTGATCCCTTGCGGTGAAGTGATGCCGGTGGGTTGCCATGAGCCGAGGAGCGATTCGGTGTTGGAGTCGTAGACGTAGACTCGGTCGGTGGATCCTTCTTCGCTAATGATCCAGACGGGGTTGGAATCGCGATTGGTGGCGATGCCTCGGGCGTTGACGGAGGATTGTTGGGCGAAATTACCGATGCTGGTTCCGTTGTCGCTGTAGCGATAGGTTTTGTCATTGGTATCGACCACGAAGAATTTCGATGGCGGAGGGCCAATCGGTAAGCTAGTCCGACATGAGACAATGGCCGCTACTGCCCCTGGGCCGTTAAGAAAAATTTCCATGCGGCTGACGCGGCGCGCGTTGAGCGTGACCACTTGAAAACTGTTGTCGCCAACACGAGGAATCGGTGTGTCGCTAATAAGTGAGCCATTGGCTGCGAACAGTCGAATCTTGCTACCGAGGTAGTCGATGTCCAGCAGATGGACTTCATCCAGCATGGTCGGCTGAGCGTAGGTGAAGGTCAATGTGCCGCCGGTTGCGTTGTCGTTGGGGTTTGAGGCGTTGTTGTCTTCGGAGATGATTAAAACGTTGCGCAATGCGGACTTGTTGGTACTGCCGCCGCTGCCGATGCCTGGGCCACCGTAAGCTGAGTTGGGAGTGCCGAGATCGGTATCGCCACCGGTCGGGGAGGCCGAATTGAAGATCATGGCGGGCCGCGACGCATTGTTGGTCGAGACGGTCATGCCAAGCGATGCAAACTGATTGGTAATGCGTGTACCGGCGGTCAGGGAAGTGCTGTTGGCAGCGCGTTCGAAGTCGATGGTCGGCAGGCATTTTGTCTCCTCGCCATTGACCGTGACCGTCAACGTGTTGGAAATCCACTCGGTGGCGAAAGGGGAATTGGTACGGGTGGCAGCGTATTGAAAATAGCCGTTGGCATGCAACCATTCGCTCATTCGGTAGCCGGGCACGATGCCATCTCCAGCAGCCCAAGTTCCCGTAGAGTAGACACTCGGGTCCTCGGTTTGAAATCGCTGGCTACTGGAGCCATTGATAAGTTCCATCCAGTCGATTTGAAGGTTGCGATCGATATGCTTGTCAGGCTGGTACAAATCATTGATGAATGCGATGCGAACTTGATCGGGCGCGATGATTCGAGAGGACTGGTAGGTGAAATTTTTGAAGGCGGTAGTAGTTGTGTAAGTGCCTACGACCGTTCCGCCGATAGAAAGCTGGAGCTGTTCCCCCCCCATTTCGCCACCCGCGCGGATTTGCACGGTGGTACCGTTGTTGGCATCGTTATCGAATTGGAAGGTTCCGTTGTTGGTTAGCGATTCGCTTTGT
>JANMQE010000005.1:0-1724 GCA_031370195.1 Phyllobacteriaceae bacterium | reverse complement strand
CGTCAACGCAGTCATCCCGCCCCTCGCCGTCGACGGCGCTGCGCTCACGATCCGGAAATTCTCCCGTGACCCCCTCCAGATCCACGACCTGATCGCCAAGGGCTCGCTGACGCCGGAAGCGGCCCAGTTGCTCGCAGCGTGTGTCGCGGGCCACCTGAACATGCTCGTCTCCGGCGGTACCGGCACCGGCAAGACCACGATGCTCAACATCTTGTCGAGCTTCATCCCGGCCGACGAGCGCATCGTCACCATCGAGGACGCCGTCGAGTTGCAGCTCCGCCAGCCCCACATCGTCCGGCTCGAGACACGCCCGCCGAACATCGAAGGCAAAGGCGCCGTGACCATCCGCGACCTTGTCAAGAACTCCCTCCGTATGCGCCCCGACCGGGTCGTCATCGGCGAGTGTCGTGGCGGCGAAGCCCTCGACATGCTCCAGGCCATGAACACCGGTCACGACGGTTCGCTCTCGACCATCCACGCGAACACGCCGAGAGATGGCCTCGCCCGTCTCGAGACGCTCGTGCTGATGGCCGGCTTCGATCTACCGGCCATGGCGATCCGCCAGCAGATCGCCTCTGCCGTCGACGTGTTCGTCCAGATCGCCCGATTCCGTGACGGTTCGCGTCGCGTCGTCTCGATCACCGAGGTCGAAGGCATGGAAGGCCAGACGATCACCCTTTCGGACATCTTCGCCTTCGACCACTCGGCCGGCATCGACAGTTCGGGACGCCACCTCGGCAAGCTCAAGCCCACCGGCATCCGGCCCAAGTTCACCGAGAAGCTCGCCGACCACGGGATTTCCCTCCCGCCCGACATCTTCGGCTCGGTCGACGTTTTGAACTACGGAAGGAAGTAGCGACAATGCAGCGCGCCCGATTCTTTCGAGCGGTCTCACACGTCGTCCTCGGCCTGATCCTCCTCGCGCTCGCGGTCGCTCCCCAGACATCGGGCAACGCCGCCGAGAGCCAGATCCGAGCACCACGATTCGACGTAGTGACCGTTCTCGACACCTCGCTTCGGGACGGCCAGAACGCCAAGAACCTGGAGGACCAGAAGCGCGCGCTCACCAAGTACGTGCGCAGTCTTCCGCCGGCTATTCGGGTGTCCATCGTGACCGTCGGCAAGTTCCCGACCGTCATCCGTGACCTCACCAACGAACGTGACGCCACCGTCGTCGCCGTGACCGACCTCACCGCCGACGGTGACGCGGCGCTGCTCGACGGCCTGGTCCTCGCCGCCGATCAGTTCGAGACGATCGCGGAGAGCAAGAAGCAGATCGTCATGTTCACCGACGGCAACGATCAATCGAGCTCGTCGACCATCGACCTTGTCCGGACGCGCTTGCTCAACGACGGGATCCGCGTCGACGCGATCACCTTCTCGACGGTGAACATGAACACCGCGACCATCGAACTCCTCACCGGCTCGACCGGCGGACAGGCCGTGGCGGCCACCGATCTGAAGGGTGTCGTCGACCTCGCTGCCCGCACGACGGAGTGGGCTCGGCCGGTCACCGTCGTCATCCCCACACCCCCGTCGCCCACGAAGAAGCTCCTCTCGTCTCCCCTGATCCGCTACGTGCTCATGGGTCTCGTGTTCATCGCCGTGCTCATGGCGATGTTGAACGTCACCGCACCGGGTCCGGAGAAGCTGAACCTCACCGGCCAGAAGTCCGACAAGAAGGGGGGCAGCACTCCTGTCTCCGGCTTGGCGGAGAAGATGAC
>JANMQE010000786.1:0-5768 GCA_031370195.1 Phyllobacteriaceae bacterium | reverse complement strand
GCCGACATCCGCGAAAAGGCTGACGCGCCGCTGGAAGAGGCGCTGGCGCTGGTGGTGCGTGAGAAGCTGACCGGCAAGCCGGTGCCGCCGAGCGCTGCGAATGTCGTCAAGCTCTGGCGCGATTTCATCGATGAGCGTGGCGGCGAACGGTTTGCGGCGCTTGATGCCTCCGTCTCTGACCAGCAAAGCTTCGCCCGCGTGGTGCGCGACATGCTGGTCTCGATGGAGATGGCTGACGAATACACCGAAGAAGACCCGTCAGAGAGCGAAGAATCGTCAGCCGCGGAAGAACAGCCACGCTCGGGCGAGGAATCGCAGCAGAGCGATGAGGGCGATTCGGGTGCGGAGGAATCGCCCGCCGAAGACAGCCAGCCATCTGACGTCCAACAAGAGTCCGAATCGACGGAAGGCGCGGAGACGACCGCCGAAGATTATTCCGACGATGATGCCGATGCCGAAACGCCGGGCGAGACCCGCCGCGCCGAGCTGCCATGGACCAATTTGCCGCCGGAGTTTGATTACAAGGTTTTCACCCGCGAGTTTGACGAGGAGGTCACTGCCGACCAGCTCTGTGACGAGGCGGAGCTTGACCGGCTGCGGGCATTTCTCGACAAGCAGCTCAACAATCTCTCCGGTGTTGTCGGCCGGCTTGCCAACCGGCTGCAGCGCCGCCTGCTCGCTCAGCAGAACCGGGCTTGGGAGTTCGATCTCGAAGAGGGTTATCTCGACCCGTCGAGGCTGACGCGCATTGTCATCGACCCGATGCAGCCACTGTCGTTCAAGCGCGAGCGCGACACGGATTTCCGCGACACGGTAGTGACACTTGTCATCGACAATTCCGGGTCCATGCGCGGACGGCCTATTACTGTTGCGGCGACCTGCGCCGACATTCTTGCGCGCACGCTGGAGCGCTGCGGCGTCAAGGTCGAGATTCTGGGTTTCACGACCAAGGCGTGGAAGGGCGGCATGGCGCGTGAGAAGTGGCTGCACTCCGGCAAGCCTGCCACGCCCGGCCGCCTCAACGATCTTCGCCACATCATCTACAAGTCCGCTGACCAGCCATGGCGGCGCGCCAAGCGCAATCTCGGCCTGATGATGCGCGAGGGCCTTCTCAAGGAAAACATCGACGGAGAGGCGCTGCTGTGGGCGCACAACCGCATCGCTGCGCGGCCCGAACAGCGCAAGATCCTGATGATGATCTCCGATGGCGCGCCGGTTGACGATTCGACGCTGTCGGTTAATCCGGGAAACTATCTGGAGCGGCACTTGCGCGCTGCCATCGAGATGATTGAAACGCGCTCGCCCGTCGAATTGATTGCCATCGGCATCGGCCATGATGTAACGCGTTACTATCGCAAGGCCGTGACCATCGTGGACGCGGAAGAGCTTGCCGGAGCGATGACCGAGCAATTGGCTGAGCTGTTTGCCGAGGAACAATCCAAAGCAAAACGGCCACCGGCCGGCCAGCCGCGCCGCAGGCTCAGATAAGTGATGAAATTTTTAAGATTGCTCTTCATATCGATGGTGTTGTTTGGCACTCCGGCGGTTGCCGAAGACATTCAGGTCAACAGCCGCGTCATTGACAGTTTTCGCATCGGCTCGGACGAAACCCGCTTCGGCCCGCTGGAATTCAATGGCGGTCTGGAGTTGACATCTGCCAACCGTGATTTCGGTTCACTGTCAGGTCTGCGATTCACTGAGCCCGGCAGTTCGTTGATTGCCGTATCTGACAACGGCTTCTGGATATCCGCCACCATTGGCCGTGACGCGAAAGGCCGTCCGGCGTCGTTTGATGAGGTTCGCATCGTTGAAATGCAGGATGTAAATGGCACCGCCACCTCCGAAAAATGGGACACTGATGCGGAAGGATTGCTGGTTGACGGCGACAAAGTTACTGTCTCTTACGAGCGCAACCACCGCATCGCTACAGGCACGCTCAACCGGGAAACTTTGAAGTTCGATGCACGAAGCGAAAAGCTGCCCGTTCCCGCGCGCGAACTGCGCAACAACCGGGGCTTTGAGACCTTGGCCAAAGCACCTGCGGTGAGCCCGCTTCAAGGCGCGCGCGTTGCTGTGACCGAAAAGAGCTTGAACAAGGCCGGAGATATTTTCGCCGCTGTCATGGACGGACCGCAGGAAGGCATCTTCTACGTCAAGCGCAATGGCGATTCTGATATCTCGGATGGCGACTTTCTTCCCAACGGCGATCTTTTGTTGCTGGAGCGGAGCTTCTCGATGGCTTCGGGCGTTGCGATGCGGATCCGCCGCATCTCAGGCGCAGAGATCAAGCTTGGTGCGACCGTCGATGGCGAGGTTTTGTTTGAGGCAGACATGGCTTACCAGATCGACAATATGGAGTGTCTCGATGTCTGGCAGCGCGCCGATGGGGCGACGATGATTTCACTGGCGTCTGATGACAACCACTCGATCTTGCAGCGGAATGTGTATCTGGAGTTCAGGCTGGTGCAGTAGGCAGTCTCGAATGTGCCATGCAGTGCTATTTTGAAGTTCAAATGAAGTGAGATGTCTGTTTCTTCACAGCCAGTCTGGCACGGAATCAAGGCCGATCAACTCCTCGTAGCTTTGCCTTGGGCGAATGACGTGAAATTTGTCGCCGTTGACCAGCACTTCCGGAACCAAGAGCCGCGTGTTGTAGGTTCCTGCCTGTACCGCGCCGTAGGCACCGGCGGAACTGACTGACAAGAGGTCACCCTGTTCCGGCAGTTCCATCTCGCGGTCGAGCGCCAGATAGTCACCGGTTTCGCAGACCGGGCCGACGATGTCGGCAGTGATGCGCGGGGCGTTGATGCTTGGTTCGACGACCGGGTGGATATCGTGGTGGGCCTCGTAGAGGGTGGGGCGGATGAGGTCGTTCATGGCGGCGTCGACGATGACGAAATTCTTTTGGTCGCCGCCCTTCACGTACAGAACCGAGGTGATGAGGACACCGGCGTTGCCGACGATGAGGCGGCCGGGTTCGCAGATGACCTTGAGGCCTGTGCCCGAGGCGTGTTTGCGCACGATCTCGCCGTAAGCTTCGGGGAGTGGCGGCGGGTCGTTGTCCATGCGGTAGGGGATGCCAAGACCGCCGCCGAAATCAATGTGGCTGATGGCATGGCCGTCGGCGCGCAAGGTCAGCGCCAGCGCTGTGAGCAGCTTGATGGCTTCATCGAATGGTTCGAGATCGATGATCTGGCTGCCGATGTGCATGTCGATGCCGACCGCTTTGACGCTCGGAAGCTCGGCAGCGCGGGCGTAGGCTTGGCGCGCCTCGTCATAGGGAATTCCGAATTTGTTTTCCTTCTTGCCGGTGGAGATCTTCTTGTGTGTGCGCGCGTCGACATCCGGATTGATGCGTATCGACACAGGCGCGATCTTGCCGGCTGAAATTGCGCGGGCGGAGAGGAGTTCGAGTTCGGGGCGGCTCTCGACGTTGAAGCAATGGATGTTGGCTGCGAGCGCGAAATCCATCTCGCGTGCGGTTTTGCCGACACCGGAAAAGACGATTTTTGACGCGGGAATGCCAGCGGCCAGTGCCCGACGCAGTTCACCTTCGGAAACCACATCCGCGCCCGCGCCAAGCCTGGCCAGCGTCTTGATGACAGCCTGATTGGAGTTTGCCTTCATTGCATAGCAGACGAGCGCGTCGAGGCCCTTGAGGCCATCGGAAAAGACGCGGAAATGGCGCTCGAGCGTCGCGGTTGAATAGAGATAGAAGGGTGTGCCGACGGCGGCGGCAATGGCCGGAACGGGCACGTCTTCGGCGTGCAGCACGCCATCGCGGTATTGGAAATGGTTCACGGGAGATGCCTGAGCTGACGCTGAATTATTTGATGAGGCTGTCGAGGATGAACGGCTTGTCTTCGACGTCTGGCGCCTTTTCGTCTGTTGCCGACGGGTTGGCCGCGGCGGATGGTGCTTCGAGCGGGCCACGGCGACCGCAGGCGGTGAGGGATGACAGGACTAGACAAAGGACGAGCAGCGTTGCAGGAATTTTGGTCATCGTGGTTCCAATCCGGACGGCACATTGGCTTTTGCCTTAGTGCATTTCTGCGTGGCAAACCAGAGTGAGCGGCATCAATTCATCACCGAGACAACGGGCAAACCAAGGTGGCTTTCCATCATTGTGAAGTCTCGATCCTTGTGGAGAAGCGGTACTTTGTTCTCGATGCACCATGTCGCGATGAGAAGATCGATTGATCCGCGCGGCGTGATTCCCTTCGAGCGAAGGAAGCGATAGTTGGCGGCAGCGCTTCGCGCCATTTCCTTGCCACCGATAGTCACCATCTCGAATTCAAGCATCATCAGCTCGACTTTTCTGACTAAATGTTCGTTGGAGATGCCGCGTAAGATTTCCAGCAAAATCAAATCAGGCACAATTATCCGGCTTTCCAGGATAGCTGCATCCAGATGTCGGGCGAAAGGGCTTTGAGGATCGCGAAAATAATCGATCCAAACGCTGGTGTCGGCGACAATCATCGCGACTACTCGCGACGCCATTCATCCAAGTCTCCTTCCCACTCGACTTTCCCCATCAACGCACGGATGCCAAGCTGCCGCTTGATGGCAACCTGCGCCTCAAGCGCCTTCTCGACGGTTTCGCGTTTTGACTTGGTGCCCATGGCCTTCATGGCTGCGGCCATCAATTTGTCGTCGATTTCTATGTTGGTGCGCATGGCGGCCTCGTGTGTACGAATTTTCATTTTATACACATTCAGCGCTGAGGACGCAACAAAACTCAGGGCTTCAGCGTGGCGATCCGCTTCTTCCAATAGCTGATCTGCTTCTTCACCTGCGCCGGGGCGGTGCCGCCGAAGGAGGTTCGGCTGCGGACGGATTTTTCGACGCTGAGGACATCGAAGACCGCGTCGGTGATCTGCGGGTGGATGGATTGAAGGTCGGCTAGTTTCAGTTTTTCGAGCGCGACATTCTGCTTTTCCGCCAACGCGACGGCGCGGCCTGTGACATGATGTGCTTCACGGAACGGGATGCCGACGATGCGGACCAGCCAGTCGGCAAGATCGGTGGCGGTGGAGAAGCCGGAGCCTGCGGCCTTTTTCATGTTGGCGGTGCGGATTTCCATGTCGGCGACCATGCCGGTCATGGCGGCGAGGCCGAGTTCGAGCGACTCGGCACTGTCGAACACGGCTTCCTTGTCTTCCTGCATGTCCTTGGAATAGGCGAGCGGAAGGCCCTTCATGACGGTGAGAAGGCCGACGAGGTGGCCATTGATGCGGCCGGTTTTGGCGCGAACGAGCTCTGCGGCATCCGGGTTTTTCTTCTGAGGCATGATCGAGGAGCCGGTGGAAAACGAGTCCGACAGGCGGATGAAGCCGAACTGCGGCGTTGACCAGAGGACGATTTCCTCGGCAAAGCGCGACAAATGCGTCGCTGTGATCGACGCGGCGGCGAGGAACTCCAGCGCGAAGTCGCGGTCGGAAACCGTATCGATGGAATTTCGTGTCGGCTCACGGAAGCCGAGCTTTTGTGCTGTCATGTGGCGGTCAATCGGGAAGCCGGTGCCGGCAAGCGCCGCTGCGCCAAGCGGGCATTCGTTCATCCTTTCGCGGGCGTCTGCGAAACGCGACAGGTCGCGGCCGAACATTTCGACATAGGCCATCAAATGATGGCCGAAGGTGACCGGCTGGGCGGACTGGAGATGGGTGAAGCCCGGCATAACGGAGGCGGCGTGGATTTCTGCCTTGGCGAGGAGCGTTTCGATCAGGGCTTTCAACGACGCAATTGTCTGGTCGCAGCGGGTGCGGACC
>JANMQE010000783.1:0-6085 GCA_031370195.1 Phyllobacteriaceae bacterium | reverse complement strand
GCTCGTCAAAACCAGCCGAACCGTCTCCTCCTTGAACTCTTGTGTAAATCGCTTCTGTTTCATCAAAATCGCCTCCAAGGCTACAAAAGCCTTTCCACTTTTTCGATGCAAGTCCACGCGTTTTCCGGCGCTGCACCATCTGGATGTGCCATTGCTTCCAAGCCAATTCAAACAGAGGGAAGGCCTCATTGTGCGACAGGGTGATCAGCATGAGAAAGTGGGTCTTTATGCCTATGCAACACTCGGCTCGCTCGATGTCACCATGTGGCAGAACAATGAGCGCGAGGCACGGTTAATTGGCGCGGCACTCTCGGGTGATACCAGCGTTCGAAGATTGGAGGATCTGGGCTCTGGCCAAGCCAACCAGTTCGCCATGGCGAAAGCCATTGCGTCCGGTGATCCACGCCTGATGCAAATGCGGGACTGGAGGCAGAGATTGCCCGGCTTGGACGTCTGCATGCCGCCCATGTGGACGATCAACACGCCATCCGCCGCCAAATGCGCGATGCCACCAAGGACATTGAGCTTTCGACACGACGGATTGAGGGCATTGGTAATGACATTGAGCGGCTAATTCCGACACAAGGCGATGCGTTTCGGATGGAGGTCAACGGCAAGAACTTCGAAGAGCGAAAGCCTGCGGGCAGGGCGCTGATGACGGAAATCCTCACGCAGCTTCAGCTCCGTCACGAAGATGCATACGTCATTGCCTCAATCGGCGGTTTTGACCTTGAATTCGAGGGCAAGCGCGTCGCCCACTAGGGCTTCCAATACACAACCATGCTGAGACGCACCTGTGCGCGGTATGAGGTCGATCTTTCCATGACAGTCACACCGCCAGGGGGGATCTCACGGCTCGAACATGCTCTGTCCAATTTTGAGAACGAGCGGCAGGATGATCGCCGCCGTTTGATCGAAGCCGAAAAGCGCCTTGCCGCCTACCAGCCAAGGCTCGATGAGACATTCGCATTTGAGGGCGAACTTGCGCTGAAGCGGACGGAACTTGTGGAGATTGAGGCAAGTCTCGCCGCGAGTTCGGATAAGCCCGGCAATGCCATGCCGGTCATCATGGAGCGTGACGAGCAAATCGCTGCATGACCACGGCGGACAGTAGGAGTGTCTGTCCGAAGAATGCCTCACGTTTCCGACAATTTGGACCGAAATGGACCGCCGCACGCGCTGATAAGAATTCTGAGAGCTACGACGCGAGGAGGATTGATCCACAGAAATCAGAGAATGAAAACGGGAAAGAAACCCCTTTCGCACCGCCGTTACCGCAAGACTGGACCGAAGGCTTTGTCAAAAAATTCCAGGCTCAGCCGGTTTATCCGGCGGTGCGCCTCCACCACTCCAGCTGGGCCAGATTGTCCAAGCCACCCGATTATGGGCTGAACAGCAGGAAGATCGGTAAAATCAATATGAAAAAGACCATGCAATTGCACAAGCTGACCATGCTCGCTGTTGGCCAAGGCTTTGGAAATCGAATCTGCTTGCGCCTCTATTTCAT
Source organism: Phyllobacteriaceae bacterium (assembly GCA_031370195.1). Lineage (GTDB taxonomy): Bacteria > Pseudomonadota > Alphaproteobacteria > Rhizobiales > Rhizobiaceae > JANMEX01. The sequence goes on along the minus strand of JANMQE010000783.1, from coordinate 4,578 downwards.
TCTCGGGCCAGCCACCCGATGCAGCGCGCTCAAGGCGTTGGTCCTCTGGCGGTCGACTGATCCACAGGGCGGGTTGCCTTAGACCTGCCGCCGCCACCTTGGTCGGGACCGCCGCATCCATCATCAGGCAAGCGCCAATGCGGGTATCTCTTGCGCAGGCCTGCGCCGTCACAATTGCGCCCAAGGACATTCCCATCACCCCAACGTGGTCAAGGTCAAGCAAACCATGCAGGACATGCGCGGGGTCGGCGTTTATCTGCACCAATCGATCAAGAACACTTCCCACATCTGCGGCAAAATACGGCACGATGCTGATTTCGGGCGCTAGTCTGGTTGCAAAGCCAACAGGCAGCGCCTGACCGGTTGTCCGATAGGACGGCGCGATCAGCGAGACGGCATCTTTGCGCGTCAAGCCCGGAATAATTTGTTCATCGGGCAAAATGGCGGCAGCCACGGCGCCGGGCTGGTTCAGGGTAACGACGATGTATCCATGTGCGGCCAGTTCGGTCGTCTGAAAACTGCCCATCTGCATATAACCCGTCACGCCAGGCAAGTAGATGAGCACCGGGAACGGCCCGCCAGCCATAGGCTCTGCCGCATCGGTCCAAGGCGCTGCGAGTGCCCCGGTCCGGCCGAGCAACACACCAGACATCCAGCCGTGACTTCTCACGATGGCGTCGATCTGCGGACCTGCATCGGGCATATACGCTGCGAACGTTCCGCGCGCGGTTGCCGGGTAAAGCAACTGGAACGGAACAGTGCGTTGCGCTGCACCCGAAAAGAAGTCAGGCCGCGCCATGTCGATGGCCAGGTCACTTGCAGCGCCTATCAATGCGCTGTCTGGCGGCGGCAGTGCCCGCATTGGTAGTCCAGCCCGAATGATGATTAAAAAAACCACGCCGGTCAGCACAGTGACGAGTACGAATAATTCAAAAAAACGCCGCATGGGTGCGGTTGTGCCCCGAAGATGCAGGCCGGCTGCAACCGGTGCGATGAGGACGAGCCACATGAACATCGGATCGTAATAGGGGTCGAAATCGGAGAACATCCCCCAGACACTGTTGCTCATCATATGAAACACCACTGCGATCAGGATGCTTTGCCCTGCGCTCACGTATAGCCAGACGATGATGATCCGCATCAAAACCATGGCCATGCTGTGCCAGATGATCCACCCCGTGCTGCGCCCCATCAGGGCAAACGGAGCGACGTGCCAAAGCGCCCAAACTACGCCGATGATCACCGCTGCATTCAGGGCGGAATAGCGTTTGCTTAAGCGCGGATAGGCGTAGCCTTGCCATGCCAGTTCTTCGCCTACCGCTCCGAGGAAGAACAGCGCAAATGCTGAGATGATCGCGCTGACAGGGAGAAAGTTCAAGGAAAGCAGCGGTGCGCCTGACAGCCAGACACTGGCAGCTGTCAGTGCGAAGGCCACGGGCATGAAGCAAACTGCGACAACGGGCCACCACGCATTCGGGATTGTGCGCACAGAGAACGCGCTGGCAAACAGTATCCGTGCCGCTGTCCTGCCATCCTGGCGCCAAACCAGACCCAAGGCCGCAATTATCGGCACGACGGCCATCATGGCGCTGATCGGCAACGCGGGCGCAAAAGGCAGGGCGGCTCCCGTCATACCCAGCGCATAAAACGGCAGCGACAGGATCAGCACCAGCGCAAAAAACCACCAAACGGAGCTGTTATTGCCCGCAGTCATGATGCGAATTCATAGGCCAGCGTTTCAATCGTGCCTTTGAAATAGGGCCTTTCACCTTGCGGTGTGATGTACAAAGCTTCGCCTTTTAAGGGTATGCGCATGCCGTCACGGGTTAGGTAGTTTGACATGCGGCACTCCCATGGCATCAGCACGGTGGTTGTGCCCACCGTCATTGCCCGCCCTTGGACGTAGACCGAAGCGATGAGGTCGTTTTTATCAAAGCGGACCAGCATCGTCACACTGATGGGACCGTCGGTGATTGTGGCCTTGGAGGATGTATCGTCCACTGCCTGCCAGTCCACGCCCTGGCTGGGCAAAAGCGCGGTTGGCAACCATACGCTTTCAGCAAAATAGCGAAGCAATTCGCCTCGCGCAATTTCGCCCGTCCCTTGCAGCGTGCCCAGCCCGTAAAGTCCCAATATCGAGGGGCGCAACAAACCTTCGCCAGCAATAAACGCGTCCACGACGCGCACCGGAACGCCTGGGAACAGCATGATTTTTGCATTCCACACAAAGCCGGGCCGTGCGGTGACAAAGTTTTGTGCGGCGGTAAACGGTTTCCACGCCGCCGCTGTGGCGCTCATGTTGAATATGCCGCTTTGTGTCAAAGTCACGGCGGTCACAACCGGCTGGCCATCGGTCAAAACCGCGCGAAAATAGCGTTTCACCGGCTCGGGAAGCCCAGCCAGTTCAGCTGAATTGTAGCGGCTAATGCTGTGGGTAACGCGCCCATCGTCCAACTCTGACCCAAGTATATCGGTGGCATGCTGCCAACGCCAAGCGCCATAGGCACCTGCCGCAAAGTAGACCAATGTAAGGCTTATAGCTGCAACAATTATCCAAGTAAGTAGGGGCACGGGTTTTCCTTCCGGTCTCATGATGGAGCTTGCTTGCGGGACCAAACGACGCGATAGCCGCGTGCTTGCAGACGCCATAGCCTGCCAAGCATAAGTATTGGCAATAACATGGTGGATCGAAAAACCATGACGACGCGAATTGCACCGTGTGCATCCGCCGCTTTTTGAATTGTCAGACATCGGAGTGTTCTTGTATCGAAGTAACCTTTGAACCATGGGCTTTGACACTTAGTATGGCACCGAATGCGCCAATGGCGGCCAATACTGCATATGTGAACAAATTTTCAGCCATCTGCGGGGCCTCCGGCATGGCCATGCGCCAGAGGCCGCCAATCAAGGCACCCCAACCGGTCAACGTTATGATGACAGGCCAACGCCAAGTCCAGAGGTTGTGAGCGCGAACGAGAGCAAAGCCTGCAACGAAAAGAATTGCGCCGTTGAGATAAACAACAGGTGCAATTTGGTTTGCAAAGGCGTCCAAGTTCATCGCCTCAGTGATGCCCAGAGCAACCATGATTGGCCCGATCAATGCTGCGAGTTGTTTCGAGTCCGACATTGTTGTTTCTCCGGGGAGCAAGTTTCTGATCATGATTTGGGCTCCCGCTTTTCCGCGAGGAGCAGCTCCAGAATCGCCGCCATCACCTCGTCGTCGTGCCCAACCCAAGTATGGCCGCCGTTTTCAAACCCGATGAATTTCGCTCCGGCGATCCGATCCGCAGTATATTGCGCGCTGGCATAGGTGCCATAGCCGTCGTCGCGCGCGCTGATGATGAGTGTTGGTGCGCGCACCGTCTCCAGCGGCGCGGGACGCAGATGCTTGCCGACAGAACTGTCGCTGCGCAGACCCGCAGCGCGCAAGGAGACAGGGAGAATATTGACGAGCAATGCATTGACCCGGGCCTGCTCTTTGGGGCTTGCTATTTTCAGAAGCTCTGGCGGCGTGGCCAGCACAACCTTTATCACTTGATCCCGCGCGATGTGCATTCCCGACCAGAACAGGAAATCTGACCCGATAACCCGCATCATCACATTCTCGACCCACGGCGATAGAGGTGGGGCGGAATTGGTTTGCGTTGCGGGCTTATAGGCCAGCGGCACAAGAAGAATGAGTGCGCTCACCCTGTCCTGGTGGCGGATGGCCATCTGCAGCGCCGAGGGCGCTCCGGCTGATCCGCCCATCACGGCGGCCTGTCTGATGCCAAGCGCGTCCAAGAGGCACACATGCGCATCGGCCTGCGCCTCCGCCGATGAATTGGCAGGCATCGGCGTGCGCAGATAGCCGAAGCGGGACATGGCGATCACTCTTATGCCCTGTTTCGTCAGCGGAGCGGCAAAGGCCATGCCCTGATCGTATCCGCCGCCGCTGCCATGAACTGACAAGAGCGGCACGCCAGCGCCTGATTCTTGATATTCGATAGGGCCACAGCGGGTTTCGATCATTATGCTGTCATCTGAGACACGGGCACGGGCGGCTTGGATGTCAGTTTGAAAGCGCCACCAGACCACGATCATCAGGACGCCGATGCCGAGCCCTATGCCGACAAGCAGCAGGTAACGCCGAATGAATGACACGGGCGGATTCACGAGTTGTTCCGCTTCAAAGCCCAAAAGATGACAAGTCCGCCGACCGCGAGTGCGAAAGCGCCCATAACCGTCCAAGCCAGAGAGGGGCCTTGAATAGGAGCGCAATTGGCAAAGCACAGAATTGGCCGCACGTGCACAATCCCCAATCCCTGGAGCAGCCAGAGCCCGCCCAGCAATGCGCAAATGATTCCAAGGATCTTTTCGGCCCTTCTCATGGTAATTTGTTCCTTTCGAGAGCGGAATGCTGGTATGTAATGAGCGCGCTCACGACTGTGCGCCTGCATCAACCTGTCTGGGCCGCCAAGCGTTTTGCGCGATGAGCGCCAAGCGAAAAGTCGCGCTCAAAGCGAGGATCATGCCGACCATTGCGAGGCCCACTGTCAGGTCCAGCATGGCAAAGAAAATGGCTTCAAAACTGAACGC
>JANMQE010000752.1:0-1994 GCA_031370195.1 Phyllobacteriaceae bacterium | reverse complement strand
GACGTATGGGACCTTGATTCGCGCACAGATTACCGGCGCGAAAAGCTGTCCAACTTTGCAGCCTATCAGACACCGCTCGGGGCCAAGGCCGATGACGCCATGGACGAGGCGTTTGCACTGGCCACCGCGCATGAGGCTGTGCAGCCCGTCCGCTTGATGGTGCGCGGGCACAATTTCGACATTCCGCTGGCAAGCCTGACTTCCGCGCGGTTTTCGTTCGATGATCTCTGCGCCAAACCGCTTGGCGCGGCTGACTATCTCGAACTCGCCAGCCGATACGGCACGATTTTCATCGACCACGTGCCGACGCTTGAATTCTCCAAGCGCAACGAGGCCAAGCGCTTCATCATCCTGATCGACGTGCTTTACGACAGCGGCAGCCGCCTGTTCCTCTCCGCCGCCAACCCGCCGGACCACATCTACCGCGTGCCTGCCGGTTTGAAAGTCGGCGAATTTTCAAGGACATCGTCGCGACTGATCGAAATGACAAGCGTCGAATGGCTGGCAGCATGGGAGAAGCGGCGGGCGATGGATGCAGCTTTGCTTTCAGCGTAGAAAAGCGACTCCAGCACTGAATTTTATTGACGCTTACGTAAATCAAAACCAATCTAACCGATTGAAATCATTGGGTATGAAAAAACCGTTTGTGTTTTTTCAGGTTTGCTCATAGGGAATCCGCGAAAAATACCGTGCGGAAAGAGCGTTTGATCTTGTCGAATTCCGGGTTGGATTTCAATGGATCGTTCCTTGCGGTGTCAGGTTTACTTGGTCCCAGGGAGAATTCAGGCCATGGCTCGCAATAAAATCGCACTCATCGGTTCCGGCATGATTGGCGGCACGCTCGCCCATATGGCGGGCCTGAAAGACCTTGGCGACATCATCATGTTTGACATCGCCGAAGGCATTCCGCAGGGCAAGTCGCTTGATCTGGCGCAGTCTTCGACCATTGACCGGTTCGATTCGCGCATTATCGGCGTCAATGATTACAAGGGCATTGAAGGCGCGGATGTGTGCATTGTCACCGCCGGTGTGCCGCGCAAGCCGGGCATGAGCCGCGATGATCTTCTCGGGATCAATCTGAAAGTGATGGAGCAGGTCGGCGCGGGCATCAAGAAATACGCCCCGAAATCTTTCGTCATCTGCATCACCAACCCGCTCGATGCGATGGTCTGGGCGTTGCAGAAATTTTCCGGCATGCCGAAGAACATGGTCGTCGGCATGGCAGGCGTCTTGGATAGCGCCCGCTTCAAATATTTCCTCTCGGAAGAGTTCAAGGTCTCGGTCGAGGACATTTCGGCCATGACCCTCGGCGGCCACGGCGACGACATGGTGCCGATGATCCGCTACTCGACTGTCGCAGGCGTGCCAATTCCGGATCTCATTAAAATGGGCTGGACCAGCAAGGAAAAAATCGACGCCATCGTCGAGCGTACCCGCAAGGGCGGCGGCGAGATCGTCGGCCTCCTCAAGACCGGCTCGGCCTATTACGCTCCTGCCTCCTCGGCCATTGCAATGGCGGAATCCTATCTCAAGGACAAAAAGCGCGTTCTCCCCTGCGCCGCCCACCTCAACGGCCAGTATGGCATCAAGGACATGTATGTCGGCGTGCCGGTGGTGATCGGCGCAGGTGGTGTCGAGCGCGTCATCGAGCTCGAATTCAACAAGGCCGAGCAGAAGCTGTTCGAAAAGTCGATCGCCTCGGTCGCCAGCCTCTGCGAAGCCTGCATCACCATAGCGCCAAACCTCAAGAAGTAACCCGGAGTCACCCTGATGAACATCCATGAATATCAGGCGAAAGCCGTGCTGAAAAAGTTTGGTGTGCCGGTATCGGCTGGCTATGCGGCGCTGACGGGTGAGGAAGCGGTCACAGGGGCGAAGCAGCTGCCGGGGCCGCTTTATGTGGTCAAGAGCCAGATTCATGCCGGCGGGCGCGGCAAGGGCAAGTTCAAGGAACTGCCGGCGGATGCCAAGGGCGGTGTGCGGCTGGCGTTTTC
>JANMQE010000748.1:0-7255 GCA_031370195.1 Phyllobacteriaceae bacterium | reverse complement strand
TGCACATAGGCGGCCTTCCACGGCTTCGGCCCGAGCGCGCGCAGCGTCGTCGCCGGGTGAAACGTGCCCGCGCCCACTTCCATGTCATAGGGCTGCAAGACGACGCAGCCCTTGTCCGCCCAATAGGCGTGCAGCGTCAGGATCAGCCCCTGAAACGAGCGGGTCGGGTGCATGTGGTCAAGTGTATCAATCACGGAAGGCTCCGGCGCATAAGTGTTGACGGACTGTCTATTGTCGGCGCACGCGAGGGTCAAGACCGCTCACCAGATCGTCTTGCAGCCGAAGAGTTTGAACGCAGGGTCAACGGTCACAACTGCGAGGTCCTCAACAAGGCTTTGCGCTGCGATAAGGCGGTCAAACGGGTCGCGGTGGTCTGCCTGAAACTCTGCGGCCTTGAGCGCATGCTCCAGTGAGATCGGCAAAATCCTGATGCTATGCAAGGCGCAGGTCACTGAGAAATTCTCGATCACATGCTGCGCGTCCGGCCACCTTCCGCTGAAGACTTTGAGACCTATCTCATAGGCTGAAGCAACGCTGACATTGGCTGGATTGGCTGAAATAACCTCACTTGCCCGACGTGACAGCCGAGCATTGTTGCCCAACCACCAAACAAAGGCGTGGGAATCAATAAGAAGATTCAATCTTTGCCATACCAAAGTTCGAGTTCTTCGGGTGGCATCGGCGTCAGGAAAAGATCATCCGGCAGACATGCCAATTCCGGATGTGACCCGCCAACGCGCTTTACCGTCGGCTTCACCTCGCTCGCCACCAGTCTCGCCACCGGCTTGTCCCGGCGCATGATGGTGATTTCCTCACCCGCTTCAACACGGGCTATGAGCTTGGAAAGGTCGGTCTTGGCTTTGTGAATCGTGACGCTTGTCATCAATGTGACTCCGAGTGTGAATGACATCTTAGCTAACTTAGCTAAGATGTCAACGCTCAGCCCTTCTTGTCGCTGATCGCCTCGGCCACAACAGGCTCAGTAGCCGCCAGTTTGGCCTTGATCTTGCCGTTGTCCACATCCTCGGACTTTGCATCAAGCGAGTGCTGCCATTGGAACCGCGCCTCGATCTTGCGTCCGACGCGCCAATACGCATCGCCAAGATGATCATTGATCGTCGCATCCTCGGGACGGAGGCTGATGGCTCTTTCCAGTTCCGCCGCCGCCTCGTCAAAACGTCCGAGCCGGTAGTATGCCCAGCCGAGCGAATCGACGATGTAGCCGTCATCAGGCCGCAACTCGACCGCCTTGCGGATCATGCCAAGCGCCTCGTCGAGGTTCATGTTCATATCGACCCAGGAATAGCCCAGATAGTTCAGCACTTGCGGTTGGTCCGGATAGAGTTTCAGCGCGGTCTTGAAGCTCTCCTCGGCGATCGGCCAGGTCTTTGTCCGCTCATGCGCAATGCCGCGCTGGTAGAAAAGGTTCCAATCATTGCGGTCAGGCGTGCCAATGGCGGTAACAGCCTTGTCATAGACATCTGCGGCGGATTTGAAATCCTTCTTGCCCGCATGCACCCCGCCAAGCGCCAGATAGGCGCGGGTATCGTCAGGCTTGGCGGCAATCAACGCTGTCAGCTTTTCAACCGCCTCGGCGGTCTTGTCCATGTCGGCAAGGTTAAGCCCGGTCTGCAGCTCCGCCCCACGGCGGAACGGCGACATCGTAGAAACCTTGTCATAATATCCGATCGCATCGGCCTGCCGGTCCTGCTGCTCGGCGATCGCCGCCAGTTGGATCAATGTGACATCGCTGTCCGGCTTCGCCGCCAGGGCAAGTTGCAAATACATCAGCGCGAAGCCCTCAGACCCGTCACGGCGTACCGCCGAGCCCAGATCAAACAGCACCTCAGCCGCCCCGTCCTTCGCCGACGCAATCAACGGCTGCACGGTCGTGCCATCTTCCAGCGCCTTCTTTAGCGCCACCAGCGGCGGCCGTTCCGGCGCAATTTCAAGGCCACGGTCAATAACACCAAGCGCTTCCTTGGTCTTGCCATCCCGCGCATAGAACAACGCATAAGATTCAATCAGCCGAAGCCACGAATCTGGTGCCGATGCGCTATCAGTGTTGCTTGCCGCCGCGTCATAAGCTTGTTGAGCGGCAACCTTGTCGCCGGATGCATCCAGAATCAGTGCCTTGTGGATGGAGATAAACAGGTCATACCATTCCGGACCTTTGAGCTTGGCAACAAAATCAGCCCCGCCCTTTCCATCGCCAGCCCCGAGCTTCACCCAGCCCGTCATCAAGCCGGTAATCAGCCGGTCAAGATCGCTCTGCAGCGCCAGTTTCAAAAGCGTCTCGGCCTTGTCCCAGTCCTTCTTGTCGATGGCCTCGATTGCCAGCGCAACGCGCGACACGCGCTCAATTTCAGCTGACGCTTTCAGCTTCTCGGCATAAGGCAAGGCCTCTGCAAATTGGCCATCTGTGAGCAGTGCAACGAGCAGACTCTGCTCAAATTGCTTGTTGCCGGGATCAAACGCCAGTGCCTGCTTGTAATACGCAATCATCGCCTTGAAATCATTGTCCCCTTCCGCAACCTGCGCCGAAAGGATCGCGCCCGTCAGCGTGCGGGAACTCACAATCTCATTGGCAGATGGATCAGCAGCGGCAAATGCCCCCGTCGACGTCACACCTGCAACCGTCATTGCCAGCCATAGTTTGATTGTCTTGCTTGTCATCTTGAAGTCCCGTTGCGCCCAAATGGCTGAACAATCCATACATGGGCTAAAGTGGCCAAATCACTAGGTCGAACATGGCTTTTTTACGCGGATGGAGCAAGGCATGCGCCAAGCACGCCAACCAAAGTGTCATTCCTCGTTCTTTGCCTCGTCCGCAAAATGCTTGGCAAGAAGCCCCGCGTGGAACTGCGCAAGCTCATAACAGAAGGTGACCTCACGTTTCCCGGCATCCCAGAACGCATTCGGCACGCCGCAACTTGCCGCCCGCAAGGTGATACCGGGTTCAAGCTTGTAGCGCTTGCCAATGCTCTCCTGCACGATGCCAAGCAAATCGGCGGCCTCGACCAGTTCGGCGTATGGAGCAAGTTCGCCCGTCGCCTCGTCATAGATGATGTCAAACCTGGACTCGCTGCCGTCGGTTATCAACGAGTCTTCCAACGATACAGTCCAGCTGTTGAGCGCATTTTGATAATCATTGGCACAACGGTCACGCCGGTCCTGCGGCAATTCAACCTCGTCGGCAAAGTCCTTGAACCGCTCGGCATCCTGCCCGACCATCATGCAAACCATCGAATAGGCGCGCTGTTGGTCAAGACTGTGCTCGTCCCAGAAAGCATAGTCCACCCCGGCTGCCTGTGAAGCCTCGTCAGACAAAAACCACCCGTCTGCCGAATCAGTCAGCGCCTTGTCGAGCGTCTCGTCTACCGGTTCCAGCAGCGTGATCGCAGACAGCGTGTCGACCGCGTCCTCTTCTTTGCCAAGCGCCGGCAGACCAAGCTCCGAAATCAGCATGTGGCCTGCTTCATGAAACAGCACGAAGATGGCGTTGCCAACCATGAACTCGACCGCCTCATCCTGCTGCTCTTCAGTCAGTCCGTCAAACTCCTTCGGCAGACCGGATTCTGCTTTGGCAATACCATGAGCCGAGATCATAACAGACGCCGAAAGCACCAGATTGCGCAAAAAACCCATCGAAAATCCCCCCGGATCACGTCAAACTGTCAGTCAACCCAATTCAAGTCCGTTGGCAAGCAACAGCGCAGGCAACTCCGCGCAGTGGCCCGACCACGACTACTTTTCAAACGTAACGTTCGGGTTCTGGCAAATGTCCAAATCAGTCAGTTCGTGCTCAGCGCCGTCTTCATCGACCGCTTTGAGGTCATAAACGCACTGGTCACTGCCATCCGTGATCGTCACAGTGCCCGACCCGCCGCCTTCAAGCACATCCTGCCCGAGAATATCGGTGCCCCAATCGTCCGTGTTGGCCGGAGAGGCATAAAATTCGTCAATCTGGTAGTCGCTCTTGTTCTCAAGTGTGAATTTGACGTCCTCGGCAAACGCAAACCCGGTGGAAGCCGCAACAAGCAAGGCAGCAGCGGTCAGTGTGAATTTCATGGCATGATCCTGTAATCGCAGCCGCATCAGCGCGGCCATCAAAGCGTCATTATCACGATTGCGGGCGCTGTGAACAAACCGGCGCGGGAAAAGTTCACCTGCAACGCTCCAACAAACCCTGCTTACCAAGCGCAAAGCTTCACGTTCATTTCCGGGTTGTTCCAGCAGGCAGGGTCATCCTCCTGCCTGACAAACATGCCTCCGACCGAAATGTTCCTGTCGCCAAAGTTGAGAAAGCCGAAAGCAAAGCCAGGCTGATCAACGACCAGAATGTAAGTTGGCGTTGCGTGGCCCTGCACCTCAAAGCTGCCCAACTTGTCGGTCGCTTCGAAGGAGCACGGAAAATAGCCGTCGTCGGTAGCAAAGCAGCGCGCCTGTTTTGCGAGCGCGGGGTTAGAGACCAATACAAAAAGAAGTGCCGCAGTAGCGAGGTTTCTAAAGCTCATGCGTCTCTCCAAAGACTTCGGTCGCACCAGGAATGTGACCGATTGGAAAGACTGCGTCCAGAAAGAAAATGCGCCCTTTCAACCCTGATAACAGCTCGTCTCTCTCTCAAGCAATTGAGCTTGGATCTCTTCCATGGAAATAGTCTCGCCAAGGTCGCGCAAGGTCGCCTCGGCAAGCTCGACATCTTCCAAGTCCTCAAAAAAGTTGAGTATGATCCGCCGCGCCAACGCATTCTTTTTTCGGTTGTGCTGGCGGGCGAGCGCTTCGAGGCGGTTTTCGATTTCTTTGGGGAGTCGGATAGTGATCATGACACAGGACCCTCCTTAACTGTTGATGTGCGATGGCAGCTTGATCCTCGGTTGATTTGCCACACGATTTTCAATCGGCTCTATCACCGGCCAGCCCTCTGCCGATCGCGTGATCAGGCAACCTGGAGTCTACCGCGTCAGCCGCTTGTAACTCATCCGGTGCGGGTTCGTCGCATCCGCTCCCAGTCGCCTGATCTTGTCCTGCTCATAGTCCTCAAAATTCCCCTCGAACCATTCAACATGCCCGTCGCCCTCAAACGCCAGCATGTGCGTGGCGAGGCGGTCGAGGAACATGCGATCATGGGAGATGATGACGGCGCAGCCAGCGTAGTTTTCCAGCGCGTCTTCAAGCGCGTTAAGTGTTTCGGTGTCCAGGTCATTGGTCGGTTCGTCCAGCAGCAGGACATTGCCGCCGGTCTTCATCATCTTGGCCAGATGCACCCGGTTGCGCTGGCCGCCGGAGAGGTTGCCGACCTTCTGCTGCTGGTCGCCACCACGGAAGTTGAACGTCGAGCAATAGGCGCGCGAGTTGATTTCGAACTTGCCGAGCTTGATGATGTCGTTGCCGCCCGAGATTTCCTCCCAGACATTGTTCTTGCCTTCCAGATGGTCGCGGCTCTGGTCGACGTAGCCCAGATGCACCGTGTCGCCGAGCTTGATCGACCCTGAATCCGGCTTTTCCTGCCCGGAGATCATCTTGAACAGCGTTGTCTTGCCCGCGCCATTCGGCCCGATCACCCCGACAATGCCGCCGGCCGGCAGCTTGAACGACAGATTGTCAATCAGCACCCGGTCGCCGAACGACTTGGTCAGACCATCCGCTTCGATAACCAGATTGCCCAGCCGCTCGCCGGAAGGGATAACAATCTGCGTGTCGGTCGGACGGCGCTTGTCCGCAGCCTCCACCAACTCATCAAACGCCTTGATGCGCGCCTTGGATTTGGTCTGGCGGGCCTTGGGCGATGATGCCATCCACTCACGCTCGCGATCAATTGCCTTCTGGCGCGCATCGTCCTCGCGCCCCTCCTGACGCATGCGCTTGGACTTCGCATCGAGATAGGCGGTGTAATTGCCTTCATAAGGAATACCGCGCCCGCGATCCATTTCGAGAATCCAGCCCGTGACGTTATCAAGGAAGTAGCGATCGTGGGTGACGATCAGCACGGAGCCGGTGTAGGCACGCAGATGCTTTTCAAGCCACGCCACCGTCTCGGCATCAAGATGGTTGGTGGGTTCGTCAAGCAGCAAAAGATCGGGCTTGGCCAGCAGCAATTTGCACAATGCAATACGGCGCTTTTCACCACCGGAAAGATTGGTCACCGGCGACTCAGGCGCCGGACAACCCAGAGCGTCCATCGCCATTTCAACCTGCTGGTCCAAATCCCACAGATTTTCAGCATCAATAATGTCCTGAAGCTTGGACGCCTTGTCGGCGTTCTCTTCATTATAATCCATCATCAGATCATTGTACTGGGTGAGAATGGCAGTCTTTGACGCCACACCCTCCATCACATTCTCATGCGCGGTCTTGTTCGGGTCCAACTGCGGTTCTTGCGGCAAATATCCGACAGTGGCGCCCTGCGCCAGCCAGGCCTCGCCGGAAAAATCCTTGTCCATTCCCGCCATGATCCGCAAAATGGTCGACTTGCCCGAACCATTCGGACCCAGAATGCCGATCTTGGCATCCGGATAGAACGACAGGTTCAGGTTTTCGATCACCTTTTTGCCATTGTAGGCCTTGGTCAAATCGGACATGTGATAAATGAATTGGCGGGCCATGGCGCGCGTCTCTCCGGAAAATGGCGGGAAAAGTTGGCGCTCATGTAGGCGAAAGAAGGCCGCGGGGCAACCGTTGCCAGCCCATCGGTATCCATGAAAATTGAGCCGGACGCAGGTTTTCCTGCTGCCCGGCTCGCCCCTCTGGACACCGGATGCTTGACTGGGAGGTTCGTCACATCCGGCAACAGAACTGGTGTTAAGGACAGAACGCTAGCCATTTCGTGATGCGATGCAACAAAAATTTTATTTTTCTTCATATTTTTCAATAGGTTGACTGTTTCTTGTGCGCTTGCCCAAGTTTTCAGCGTTCCCTACAGCCGCAATTTTCAGCAGTTGACGAAATCATCGGCGAAACCGCATGGTGCGGAAGCAGAGTCTGACCCAAAATTCGGTTTGATGAGTCAAGTGGAGTGATTTTCGAGAAGCTTGGGGCCCCCGCCAGCGGCTTGCCGCTTACGGGCGGGGAATCTTTGGCGGAGCGTACTCAGGGGCCCACCATCGGCTTGCCGCTTAGAGCGATATGACTTTAGATGGAACCACAGGCAGCGGAGGGATTTTGCGGCAAGACCAAGGAAAGAGCCGCCGGACGCATTGAAATGCGTTCAAGGGTCTTTTCGCCGGTATTGACGCAAAAGCACCCGCTGAATGTG
>JANMQE010000746.1:0-2531 GCA_031370195.1 Phyllobacteriaceae bacterium | reverse complement strand
CACATTCAGCGGGTGCTTTTGCGTCAATACCGGCGAAAAGACCCTTGAACGCATTTCAATGCGTCCGGCGGCTCTTTCCTTGGTCTTGCCGCAAAATCCCTCCGCTGCCTGTGGTTCCATCTAAAGTCATATCGCTCTAAGTTAAACGTCCCTTCTCCCCGCCGCTTGCGGGGAGAAGGTGTCACGAAGGTCCGCAGGACGATGAGGGTCGGTGGCGAGGAAATTGGACGCAGCGCTAAACGACGTTGACACTTGACAGGTCACGACCGACGCCACCAAAAATCCGCGTCACCATCTGATCAAACCTTCCACAGCCGCACAGGCGGCGTTTTTGATCGTGCCAAAACCTTCTTCGCCTCTTGGTCCAACTGTACCGCTTTCATCCACCAACCGGCCTTGTCGCCGCGGGGAAACAGGTCTTGCGGCAACAACGGCAGCACCGCTTTCTGGATTTCGGCAGGCGTCATGCCCGGCGGTTCTGATGGCGTGACTTTGAGAAGACACAATTTCATCGCCTCGAACATGACCGGATCGACACTGTAGGTCTTGCCGGGCTGCAGCACATTTTCGATCTTGAGTTTTGTGGCTTTGACCATGATGTGCGTCACTTCCCGCCAAGCTCTTCAAAACCGCCGTGGCAAACACGCGAACGGTCAAACGGCATTCGGACCGGTTCAGACTGCATGGCCGGGCTTTTCATCATTCCGGCCCAGCCTTGGTCCCGGGCCTCTTTTGATTTCCACCGGACAATCCGGGCGACGAGAGTTTCACCCGGTTCAAGTTGCACCATGGACGCCAATGTCCTGAGCATGCCTTGCGGCGCTTCATCACCCCGGCATGCCGCGACCGACAGTGCCCCGGCCTGCAATGTCAAAGCCCCCATTTTTTGCGCATAGGCGCTGTACGCATCCTTGTTGCTGGTGAGAACAGGCCCGACGAACATTTCCATATAGGCCATTGTCTTATCCCTTCGCTGTCATTGTGCTCACTGCAGCCCCGCCGCAGCACGAATACTCAAATTGCTCGTCTCCCGACGGACGGCCGTTTGGCGTGAGGTCAAACAGCGTCCAGAGCGGCTCGACCGTTCCAAGGTGGCGCATGTCCTGACCCGGATCACAGGGTTCAAACACCAGTTCGCTGGCCCAATGAAGCCTGATCTTTCCATCATCGCCGCGCTTGAACACGGTCATGATGGGCACCGGTTCACCGTCCGGTCCGTCGCCACCATAGTCACGGCGGAAGCTGCTCCCAGCAGCAGACAGAAGCTGCACATGCTTCCAGCCCTTGTCCCGCCCAAAAGCCGACAGTTGTTTTATCGGGGCGTCGGCGACAACAACAAGGTTTCCGCCCAGCCCCTCGAAATGCGGCATCGTGCCCTCCCACATGTCAATCAGCGCCGTGCAGGACGGGCATGGCCCGTCGGCCAGAGGGACACTGGCAAGGTCACCACGGGAGGGGCCTTTCCGGTCGTCCCGCGAATGGCGGGGAAACATGTAGTGATAGACCATCAGCGTGTCTGAACGGTCGAATAGCGCTGACATCTTGACAGTTTCGCCGCCGCCGCTGGCCCCGATCCTTTCAAACGCATAGTCCATCGGCACCTCCCCGCCCAATGGCAGGTGCCGCAGTTCAACCGCCACTGCTTCCATTTTGCGGCGCAGTTCCACCTCTCGCAGAAGCAGGAGATTGCGGGCGGCCCGGTATTCAGAAGATTCATTTGGAAACCGAATCATCATGCTTGGTTCCTTGCTGAAAATCCCGGCAAAGTGAATCTGCCGGTGAGGCCCGTTTGATGGACGACACGTGATGAAGGCACGATTGACTGTTGCCCGTCTCACATTTCCAGAATGACGTCGAAGCCGCCGTAGATCATGCGCTTGCCGTCGAACGGCATCGTGTTCGCGCCGGGCTGCATTTCGGGCAGTTGCATCAGCTTTTCCCAAGCCGCCGTGCGTGCTTCCTTCGACGGCCATGTGATCCACGAGAACAGGATGCTCTCGTTTGGCTCGCGTTTCACCGCCATGCTGAATGAGGTTGCCTTGCCTTCGGGCACGTCGTCCTCCCAGCATTCCACGGCGTTCAAAGCGCCATGTGCTACGAACATGGCATCAAATTTCTTGGCGTATTCGAGGTAGATTTCGCGGTTGGCTGTCGGTACGGCAGCCACGAATCCATCAACGTATGCCATCTTTTCCTCCTTCAGGTTCAGTTGCTTTCAATTCAAACCTTGTTGCCAATAAGCGCAAAATGCGCGCCTTGCGGGTCGATGCACGGGGCGATCCATGTGCCACCCGGCACTTCGTGCGGCTCCATCACCACCGTCCCGCCATTATCCCTGACGCGCTCAGCGCCTGCGTCGATATCGCTGACGCTGAAGTAATAGGTCCAATGCGGCATGGGTGAATTCGCCATCATCTTCATCATGCCGCCAAAGCCCGGGCCTTCGCCTGTCTCGCCAAAGGTCTGGTAAACACCGAGGTCCGGACCCATGTCGTGGCCATAGCCCTTTTGCCAGCCGAACAAGTGAGAGT
>JANMQE010000707.1:0-2101 GCA_031370195.1 Phyllobacteriaceae bacterium | reverse complement strand
GCCGCGCTCTTCGAGCACCTTGACGAACTGCGCAACCGTCGAACGTTTCTGGCCAATGGCGACATAGACGCAGTAAAGCTTTTCCTTTTCCGGACCATTGTCGTGAATGGCCTTCTGGTTGAGGAACGCATCGAGAATGACAGCAGTCTTGCCGGTCTGACGATCGCCAATGACCAGTTCGCGCTGGCCGCGGCCGACCGGGATGAGCGCGTCAATGGCCTTGAGGCCGGTTGACATCGGCTCATGCACCGACTTGCGCGGGATGATGCCGGGCGCCTTGACGTCAACGCGCGAGCGGAGCTTGGCGTTGATCGGGCCCTTGCCGTCAATCGGGTTGCCCAGAGCGTCAACCACACGGCCGAGAAGCTCAGGACCGACCGGAACGTCAACGATCGCGCCGGTACGTTTGACGGTGTCGCCTTCCTTGATGTCGCGGTCATTGCCGAAAATAACGACGCCGACATTGTCGCTTTCAAGGTTCAGCGCCATGCCGCGCAGCCCGCCCGGGAACTCGACCATTTCGCCCGCCTGGACGTTGTCGAGACCATAGACACGGGCAATGCCGTCACCGACGGACAGAACCTGGCCGACCTCGGAAACCTCAGCCTCCTTGCCGAAGTTCTTGATCTGATCTTTCAGAATTGCGGTAATTTCTGCGGCGCGAATATCCATCAGCCGACCTCTTTCAACGAGAGCTTGAGCGAAGACAATTTGGTGCGAAGCGAAGTGTCGATTTGGCGGGACCCCATCTTGACGATGAGACCGCCGAGCAATGACGGATCAACCGTCACCGAGAACGCGACATCTTTGCCGGCCACGCTTTTCAGCGTGTCCTTCAGTTCCTTTTCCTGCGCGGCGGTCAATGCATGCGCACTGGTCACCTCCGCAGTCGTTTCACCGCGATGTTCGGCAGCGATGCGGCGGAACGCCGTAATCATGCCGGGGATCGCAAATAGGCGGCGGTTGCGGGCGGCCACGCGCAGCAAATTGCCCGCAAGACCGCCAATCTTGGCCTTGGTCACTATCGCGCCAATGGCCTTGACCTGATCCTCGGACGAGAAAACCGGGCTTGTGATCAGCCGCTTCAAATCTTCCGAACCATTGATCAGAGCTTCGACGCGGCCAAGGTCATTTTCGACGGCCGCAATGGATTTTTCTTCCAGCGCCAGCGCAAACAGCGACCCGGCATAGCGCTCGGCAACAGCAGAAACGGGGGAAGCAGATTTTGCCACGGGCAGCCGGTTCTCGTTGTTTTAACCCCGGGATCGTCGGTCCAGACGGTTTGGACCGGTTAACCCTTTGGGTTGATTGAATTTTTGGTGCCAAACGCGCGATTGTTCACTGCCCGCCCATCACACTGTGCTCGCCGTCTAGCATGGGCTTTCCGCTCTGGCAACATGGGGAACACCCGTCTTTTGCGCCTCTTTTGCCGCAGGAGCAAGATTCTTAAACAGCGTCGAAGTATCCAAGTGCAGCAAGCAGTGGCATTGCGGCCAAGACGATCTCCATGACAAGCGAAATCCAGTTGTAAGCCGTATTGCCATTGTCGGACAGCATCGAAATCAACCGTCCGAAAGCCGTGAACCCCCAAGAAATGCCGAGCGCCAGCCACAAAAACGGTTGGTCATAAATGATACAGCAGATTCCGAGCCCAAGATAGAAGCCGGCCATCGTGCCACGGCTTTCCGCCAGCGCCTCCGGGTGGTTTGGATGGGTTTGAAGACGCAGGATGCGAAACGAGATGCGCGGGGCAAACAGCAGCAGCAGGCCAAAAAACACGGTTATGAGAGCGGTGGACCATTGCAGCCAACCGCCATACGTTTCCGGCCAGTAGATTTCCATATGCCACCCCTCCCCGTTAGGTCCGCCCGGACAGTGTCCACGCGCTCTGCACGGAGTAATTCGTTTTCGCGCCGAAGGCGGGCCAGCTCTTTGTGCAGATCCTCATGTGGGCCGGCCATCAGTTCGGCACGATCCAGCTGTCGTTTCCACTTACCCAGAGACGACACGCCGACACCAAGATCATCGGCAACCTGCTTGATCGTCCGGATGCTGGATTTCAAAATCCGCACCGCTTCCTTGCGGAACGCCTCGTCGATCA
>JANMQE010000082.1:0-1693 GCA_031370195.1 Phyllobacteriaceae bacterium | reverse complement strand
AAGTTGAAAACCGTCAAGTGCTGCCGCTCAAAGCTTGGCAATAAACCGCGCCAGCTTTGCTTCGATCAATTTGCGGTCAACGGCGTATTTGGCGCGGGAGGCGTTTTTGATTTTTGCGGCTGATGTTGGAAACACTGGATGCGCAATTTCCGGCATGATCAGCCGCTGCGTCTGAAAGCCGTTGTGGACATATGCATGGTATGGCGGCAGTTCCGACAGGCGGTAGTCGTCATTGTTCAGCCGAAACTCTGGCTCGAGCGTTTCGGCGTCGAGGACGCCAATGCGGAAGGCGATGGTGGTGCCAACGGTGCCGAGGAGCGCCGAGCGCAGACTGTCGGGCAGCTGATCAAGATATTGATGCGCCAGCACCAGTGAGACGCCGAATTTGCGAATGCCGGACAGCATCTCGCAAAGGGTTGCGGGCGCAAACAAATGGCATTCATCGACATAGACATGGAAAGGCCGACGGTCACTGGAACGGGTCAGCGCTGCCAGATGCAACTGGCTCATCAGCAGCGAGCCGATCAGCGATGACTTTTCCAGGCCAAGCTGGCCTTGGGGCAGACAGGCGATGAAGATCTTGCCGCTGTCCATCATCGATTTGAAATCAAGCCGTGAGCGGGATTGCGATATCGAGGCGCGCAAGGCCGGATCAGAAATCAGCGCGCCAATCTTGTTGAGCGTCGACAGCGTCCGCTCACGCTGTTCCCTCTCGGGCATATGGGTTTCGAAATCGGTGCGCCAGAAGTCCCGGATCACCGGATCGCGGACTTTGTCCAACACCCGGCCGCGGAACTCCGGACTGGTCAGCAGAAACTTCAGATGAAACAGAGTGCCGCCCGGATAGTCGATCAGCGCCCGCGCGCCATTGTATAAAAACTGATCGAGCGTCGGCGTTGATATGCCGCCATAGCCCCAGACCGACTTGAATGTGTCGACCAGAGAGGACGCGACAAACCCCTGCCTCTCCTCGGGAATTGTATCGAAAATGTTGAAGCCGATGGCGAGCTCAAACGGATTGAAATAGATCACATCCTCCCGCCGTGACGGCGGAATGTGTTTGAGTATCTCCTCTGCGGCATCGCCATGTGGATCAAAGAAAGCAACGCCGTGACCGGCTAGAATGTCATCGATAGCCCAGCGCACGAGGCTGGTCGACTTCCCCACTCCGGTCTTGCCGATCACCCAGGAATGGGAAAAGCGCCGGTCGTTGAAGACCGGAACCAAATGGTATTGTTTTTTCTCGTGATCGAGTTTGTTGATAAGGCCCAGTTGCATTGTCAAAAGGCGATGCATCATCCCGGCGCACAGAACCTTGCTGTGCGGACATGCGCGGCATCATGCACCGCCGTTCGGAAGAACTGTCCATCACCAGTATAGCGCCGACAGAGCTGCGCGCCCAGCGCGCCTTATGCGGATGCCAGCCAAGCGGAACAGTCAGTAAGGTAGAGTCATATTGTAACGTTCCGCCCACAGTCGTCTGGACCGAAGGGCCATGACTTCACCCGGCTTACCCCGGCTGAGCGTGTCTAAGACATCGCACGGGGGTGGGCTTGTGCTGTCCGTAAGGCAGCATAAGACGGGTGAAGTCATGGCGTAGGCCTGACGAACTGTGTGGCGGGAAAGTAAGCAGTGTCCCCCTATGTTTGGGGATTGGTATCGGCCCCGCATGGGGATACAGGCGGCACAAGCG
>JANMQE010000610.1:0-2553 GCA_031370195.1 Phyllobacteriaceae bacterium | reverse complement strand
ATGTAGCGCACACCGCCAGTTGGCCGCGTTGAGTCCAACTCGTGGGCAACGGCATTGGTCCGGACATAGAAATCGTGATCGTCCTGGCTCTCATTGATCCGAACCCCCCAAATCACAATCGAGGGATGATTCCAATCGCGGGTAATCATCCGCTCGACATTCTTGACTGCTTCGTCCTGCCATTGCTGACCACCGATATGCTGCCAACCGGGTATCTCTTCAAACACCAGCAGGCCAAGTTCGTCACACCGGTCGAGGAAGTACTTCGATTGCGGATAGTGCGAAGTTCGAACAATATTCGCGCGCAATTCGTGCTTCAATATATCCGCATCTTTGACCTGCGCGGCCTTGCCAAGCGCATAGCCGACGTGCGGGAAAGACTGATGCCGGTTCAAGCCACGAAGCTTGATGTGCTTGCCATTGAGGTGAAAACCACTCGCAGTAAACGCGATCTCGCGAAAACCGAAGCGGGTGGAAAGTGTGTCCTGTCCGGCAGGCGAAATCAGTGTCAGTTGAAGTGTGTAAAGCACCGGTGTTTCCGGCGACCAAAGCGCGATGTCTGTGAGACCATCCATCCACAGCGAAACATCAACTCCGGAAATATCGGCCTGCGAGGTCGCCAGCACTTTGCCTGATACGTCGAGCAGGTCAGCCTTCAAGCTGCCTGAAAGCTCAAGCCCTTGCGGGTTGCTTAGTTGAACGCTGACTAACGCCCGCTTCTCGACCGCCAGAACCTCGGGCGTCTCGATCTTCAGGTTGGCAATGTAAACCGCAGGGGCTGTTTCCAACCAAACCTCGCGGTAAAGCCCCGCATAGGTCAGATAGTCGATGACATGCCCAAAAGGCGGAATTTCGGGATTTTCTGATCCATCAATGTCTACGCGAATCGTGTGCTTCCCCAGCGCGATGCCGGTCAAGCGGGCCCTGAAGGGTGTGTAGCCATCGCGGTACGAGGCAATTTCGACACCGTCGAGATAAACCCGCGCATCGGCCATGGCACCGTCAAACTGCAGCCAGACCTCTTGGCCTGACCACGCTGGATCAGCGCTGAAGGACTTCTCATATGTGAATGCGCGTTGGTAAGACGTCTCGTCGAAATAGGAAAACGGCAATTCCACCGCCGTATGCGGCAAGCGCACGTTTTCGCGCCCGTCAAACAGCCAGTCGTCGTTGAAATCCAGTCTCGTGCGCATTGAATGCCCTATTTGACGCCGCCCAGCATGCCTTCGACGAAGCGGCGCTGGAGCAGGAAGAAAACCAGAATGGTCGGAAGCGTCGCCAGCACGTTGGCAACCATAATGAGGCCGTAGTCCGGCGTGTAGGCAGTGGCGAGCGAGGCAACGACCAGCGTAATTGTTTTCATCTCATTGGTTTGCAGCACGATCAGCGGCCAGAGATAGGCATTCCAGTTGGTCATGAACAAGATGATCATCGCTGCTGCAAAGGTAGAGCGCATGACAGGAATATAGATGCGCAAGAATATCTGCCACTCTTTCAACCCGTCCATTCGCGCGGCATCGCGCAGTTCAGACGGGAACGCTTTGGTATTCTGGCGGAAGTAGAAGATCATGAAAATCGAGGCGACACCGGGCAGAAGGATGGCGATGTAAGTGTTCATCAGTCCTGCGCCCGAAAACATCACGAACAGCGGTATCATCATGGCCGCAAAAGGTACCGAGAGGAGCATCAACAGCCCGCCAAAAATTCGATCTCGGTTTTTTGACTGGAACATTTCGAACCCGTATCCAGCGAGCGAGGAAACCGCCAGTGTCAACACAGTGCCTGCGATCGCCACGAAGAACGAGTTGAAGAAAACGCGCGGCACGTCAACCAGCTCAAAGAACTTGCTGATGTTGGCACCAAGGGCCGAGCCAAACGTGATCTTGCCACCGGTAACATCAAGAGCAGTGTTGGTGGCACCCACAATCATCCAATAGAACGGGAACACCGAAATGAAGGCAGCGAGCCAAAGTGCGCCGTTCATGGCAATTCGGCCGAGGAGCGACAAGACCTTCATGCCCGTTTCTCCTTGGCGACTTGGAATTGAATCCACGAGAGAATCCCGACAAGTATGACAATCACCCATGACACTGCCGCCGCATACCCGAAGGATGGCATGAATCTGAACGTGAGATTGTAAATGTAGAGAGATAGGGTCAGCGTTGAATCCGCCGGGCTCCCACCGACTCCGGCCGATGCAGTGATGGTGTTCACCTCATCGAATAATTGCAATGTGCCAATTGTGGAAAGCACCGTGGTGAACAGGATAACCGGTTTAAGCATGGGCACAGTGATTTTGAAGAAACGGGCATGAGCCGGTACACCGTCAATTCGTGCCGCCTCGTAAATGGATGGATCAATGTTCTGCATCGCAGCCAAATAGAAGACCATATTGTATCCGGTCCAACGCCAGGTGATGGCCATGATGATCAGAATTTTGGCCCAGAACGGGTCGATCAGCCAACCGATTGGCTGATCAATGATGTGCAAAAACAGCAACGTATCGTTGACCACGCCGTCAGAGGCAAACATGGATTTGAAAAGAACTGAATA
>JANMQE010000600.1:0-4394 GCA_031370195.1 Phyllobacteriaceae bacterium | reverse complement strand
GAACCTTTTGGTCGACATCACCTACGCCTTCCTCGACCCGAAAGTGAGAACGCGATGACTGCGCTGACCCCGCGCCGCGATGATTTTGCCGCGGAGCTTGAGGCTGAGGCGCTGACCGGCAAGGCGCGCTCGCTGACCGGCGATGCGCTGGCCCGGTTCTTGCGCAACAAGGCGGCGATGGTGTCTGTTGTCGTGATGGCACTGTTGATCCTTGCGGCGCTTTTCGGCCCGTATTTTCTGCCGTTCAACTATGAGGAACCGGACTGGGCCGCATTCCGCGCGCCGCCGTCATGGGAGAGCGGCCACTATCTGGGCACTGACCAGAACGGTCGCGACCTGATGGCCCGCGTGCTTTATGGCACGCGCGTGTCGCTCGCCGTTGCGCTGATTGCCACGCTGGTTTCGGTGTTCATCGGCGTGCTCTACGGCGCGGTTTCCGGCTATATCGGCGGGCGGATTGATAGCGCGATGATGCGCTTTGTCGATATCATGTACGCGCTGCCTTACATTCTCTTCGTCATCCTTTTGATGGTGATTTTCGGGCGGAATGTTTACCTGCTGTTTGCCGCCATCGGCGCGCTTGAATGGCTGACGATGGCGCGGATCGTGCGCGGCCAGACGCTCTCGATCAAGGAGCGTGAGTTTGTCGAGGCGGCGCGGGCGGCCGGGCAGAGGCGTTTCAAGATCATCACGCGGCACATCATCCCGAACCTTGCAGGGCCGGTGGTGATCTATGCGGCACTGACCATCCCTGAAATCATCGCGACCGAGAGCTTTCTTTCCTACCTTGGGTTTGGTGTGCAGGAGCCGCTGACCTCGCTTGGCACGCTGATTGCCGAGGGGACTGAAGTACTGGAAATCCTGCCGTGGCTGTTGCTTGGCCCCGGATTTGTTCTTGTCACGCTGCTGCTCAGCCTGTTGTTCATTGGCGACGGGTTGCGCGATGCCTTCGATCCGAAGGACCGCTGAGATGACCGCGCCGCTGCTGGAGTTCAAGGATTACTCGGTGCATTTTTCCACGCCGGAGGGCGATGTGCCTGCGGTGGACCGGCTGAATATTTCCATTCAACCGGGAGAGCGGCTTGCCATCGTCGGCGAATCCGGCTCGGGCAAGAGCCAGACGTTTCTGGGTGCGCTCGGGCTGTTGGCGCGCAATGGCAAAACGTCGGGCGAGGCGAATTTTGAGGGCCGCAACATGGTCCGCATGAGGCCTGCCGAGCTGGACACGATACGCGGCAGCGCCATTACCATGGTATTCCAGGACCCGATGACGGCGCTCAATCCGGTGCTGCGCATCTCGCGCCAGTTGACCGAGATTGTGGAAGTCCACACGGGCGCGACGAATGCCGAGGCCTCGCGGCAGGCGCTTGCCATGCTCGCCAAGGTCGGCATCCCTGATCCGGAGAAGCGCTTCAACGTTTATCCGCATGAATTGTCTGGCGGGATGCGCCAGCGCGTGGTCATTGCCATGGCGCTTCTGAACAGGCCGAAGCTGCTGATTGCCGACGAGCCGACGACCGCGCTCGATGTCACGGTTCAGGCGCAAATTCTCGATCTGTTCCGGAACCTGACTTCTGAACTCGGCGCGGCGCTGGTGATCATTACCCATGACATGGGCGTTGTGGCGGGAATCGCGGACCGGGTTGGTGTGATGTATGGCGGGCGGCTTGTTGAAGAGGCACCGGTCGATGACATTTTTGAGAGCCCGAAGCATCCGTATACGCGCGCGCTGCTCAACTCGATCCCGCGGCCGGACCGTCCGGTATCCGAAATGCAGGCGATACCCGGCCGTCCACCCAATCTGTTGCGCCTGCCGCAAGGCTGTGCGTTCAATCCACGCTGTCCTGCGCGTACTGACATTTGCATGACCGCTCGGCCTGAGCTTTTGCCAATTGGCGTTGGGCGTCGCGTGGCGTGCTTCAACCCGATTGGCGCAATTGTGGAGGCAGGCGCATGACGCAGCCTTTGCTCACCGTTGAACATTTGACGACGCGCTTTTCCGTGCGCTCTGGCAGGCTGTTTGGCAATTCCCTGTCGCTGACGGCGGTGGACGATGTGTCGTTCACGTTGAATGCCGGCGAGACGCTTGGTATTGTCGGCGAATCGGGGTCCGGCAAATCGACGCTGGGCAGAAGTGTGCTGCGCCTTGTGGAGGCGCAAGGCGGCAGTGTCATTTGGCAGGGCAGCGACCTGTTGAGATTGTCGGACGAGGCGATGCGCAGGGCGCGGCGCGACATGCAGATCATCTTTCAGGATCCGCTGGCCTCGCTCGATCCGCGCATGACGGTTGCCGACATCATTGCCGAGCCGCTGCAGATCGCCGAGCCGGGGCTCACCCGCGCGCAGCGGCTCGAAGAGGTGCAGAAGATCATGGCCGCCGTCGGTCTCGCGCCGGAGATGGTCAACCGGTATCCGCACGAGTTTTCCGGCGGGCAGGCGCAGCGGATCGGCATTGCCCGCGCGATCATCACGCGCCCCAAGCTGGTGGTCTGCGATGAGCCGGTGTCGGCGCTGGATGTTTCGATACAGGCGCAGATCATCCAGCTGCTCAACCGGTTGCGCGCCGAGCTTGGTCTTGCCCTGATCTTCATCAGCCATGACCTGTCGGTTGTCCGCCTCGTCTGCGACCGGGTCATGGTGCTTTATCTTGGACGTGTGGTGGAAACCGGCCCGTCGGCGGATGTGTTCAGCCAGCCGAAACATCCTTACTCGCAAGCGCTCCTCTCCGCAGTGCCTCTGCCTGATCCAAAACTTGCGCGCCTGCGCCAGCGTGTCGTTCTGCAGGGCGACCCGCCGTCGCCGATCAACCCACCGTCGGGATGCGTGTTCCGGACGCGATGTGTGTACGCGAAGGATGTGTGCGCGAGCGAGAGGCCGGTGCTGGAGGGTGGCGAGCATCGGGCGGCATGTCATTTTGCGGGGCGGTTGGCGAGAAACGGCGCGCCTGAGATTTTGAATTCGTCTGCGAGCGTTTAGCGCATTATGACTTCAGCTGGAATCACGTTCAGCGGGTGCTTTTGCGTCTGTAACGTCGAAACGCCCCGTCAACGCATGAAGTTCATCACAAGTCGTGGATGGTTCACATGGGTCGGATCACAGGGCAGTTGGCATAGCATGACCACGAATTGTGTTCCTGCGACACGCCGGATGAGCTTGGTTGCTTTTCAGCCGGTAATTCTGACCGGATCTTTTGCAAGCGCAATT
This sequence comes from Phyllobacteriaceae bacterium, assembly GCA_031370195.1. Taxonomy (GTDB): domain Bacteria; phylum Pseudomonadota; class Alphaproteobacteria; order Rhizobiales; family Rhizobiaceae; genus JANMEX01. The sequence continues at coordinate 1,190 of JANMQE010000600.1, read as the reverse complement.
CTGCCACCAGTCAGTGTTGCTGCGACTGCCGGACCTGACGATGGTGCCGGGTCGACGATTATCATGTCGGCCCGCCTGCCGTCTTCAATCACGCCGCGATCCTTCAGTCCGAGCGCGGCGGCCGGGCCTGTTGTGACCAATGCCCAAGCCTTTTCGAACGGCGCAATGCCGAGCTTTTGCAGAAGGTAAGGCGCGTGAAGGAGAGAGGGATAATAGTAGTCTGAGGCCAAGATGGTGCAAAGACTTCTTGCGATCATTTCGCGCGCTGAAGGGCAACCGGTGTGCGAGCCGCCACGCAGCACATTCGGCGCACCAAAAACGATGTGATCAGCGGCAGACGCTGCTGCCTCAGTCGTGTCAACATCAATCGGAAATTCGGCGATCGTGGCACCCAATGCCCGAAAATCTGCTCTCATGCCCGGTGACATGTCATCATGGGAAAGCAGCGGAACATGATTGGCGATTGCAACGGTCGCAAGTCGCGCAAGGGAGGGCGCTACCTCATCCTCGCGTGCGGCCACGCGCTCAACCAACGTCATGAAATCTCCATGCGTCAAACCACTGCGCTCGACCATTTTGCCGATCTTGTCCGGACGCTGCCGCACAAGGATTGTGCCGCTGGTGTGATCATTGAAAGCAAGGCAGCCGAGGCGTCCGGCTTCCAGCCATTCCATGATCGCAGGTTCTGCATCCAGGTGAAATGTTTCGTGTCGCAGGTGAATGTGCGTATCGACGGCAAATGAAGGCCGCAGCCGTTCAATTGCCGCCATTATGGCGACGGCAGACTGTGTGCTTCGCAAGCCAGGTTCCCATGACAGGGTAATGCCGTGATACGCCGTCGTGATGCCATTGGCAGCCAGTTGGCGATCTGTGTCCATCAAGGCTATGTCGTGATCAAAACTGACGCCCGGGCGAGGCATGATCTGGCGTTCGAACGCGTCGCCGTGAATGTCGATGATGCCCGGCAGGACGTGCATGCCATGGGCGCGGCACCGGCGGTTGCCATCCGCTTCAGACGGATCAACGATCACGCCGTCACTGATGCCGACGTCGCACCGGACAAACCCTTGCGGTGTCAGAACCGTTCCGCCTTCGATGATCATTGTTGGTATCCCGCCACTTCCGTCTGCGCGCGGCTAAGCGCGCCACATGACAGCGTGATGAAACCTTGATTCGAATATCAAGAGTGA
>JANMQE010000592.1:0-13967 GCA_031370195.1 Phyllobacteriaceae bacterium | reverse complement strand
CTGGATGTGGCGGGCGGCACCGGCGATATCGCCTTTCGGGTGCTGGAAGCCTCTGGCGGCAAGGCGGATGTCACCGTGCTCGACATCAACGGCTCGATGCTCGAAGTGGGCATGGACCGCGCCTCCAAGAAGGGCATCGCCGGGCAACTGACATTCGTCGAGGCCAATGCGGAAGGACTACCGTTTCCCGACGATAGTTTTGACGCTTACACAATTGCATTTGGCATCCGCAATGTGCCGCGCATCGACGTGGCGCTGGCCGAGGCGTTTCGGGTGTTGAAGACCGGCGGGCGCTTCATGTGTCTCGAGTTTTCGGAAGTTGAAATGCCGCTGCTCGACCGGTTTTACGACGCGTGGTCATTCAATGCCATTCCGGCAATTGGCAAGGCTGTGACCGGCGACGGCGACAGTTACCGCTATCTGGTGGAATCCATCCGCAAGTTCCCGGACCAGGCAGACTTTGCTGCGATGATCTGCAACGCGGGCTTCTCGCGCGTGTCGTACCGCAACTATTCGGGCGGTATCGCAGCAGCGCACTCCGGCTGGAAGCTCTGATCGGATGAGCGATATTGCAGCAGCGCTGCGGCTGATGCGCGCCGGATGGGTGATCATCCGAGAGGGTGTTGTCGCGTCGATCCCCGTTGATAATCTTTCCGGATCGGCGCGCACGCTGCACCGGATGGCGAGTTTCCTAGCCAAGCGCAAGTCCACTCGCACGGATCGGCAGGAGCGGTTGGCACGGGCGATCCAGCGGCTTGGGCCATCTTATGTCAAGCTAGGGCAGTTTCTGGCCACGCGGCCGGATATTGTCGGAAATGCGCTGTCGGACGATTTTGCGCGGCTGCAAGACCGGATGGACATGTTTCCGAAGGCGGACTCAGTCAAGGCGATTGAGGAGTCTTTGGGGCGGCCTGTTTCAGAGCTATATGTAAGACTGGACGAGCCTATCGCAGCCGCCTCGATTGCGCAGGTGCATCCGGCCATCGTGCGCACGCCGGATGGCGACAAGCAGGTGGCTGTCAAGGTGATCCGCCCAGGCGTGCGCAAGCGCTTTGCGCAGGATCTGGAGAGCTATTTCCTCGTTGCCCGACTGCAGGAGCGCTGGATCAAGGACGCCAAACGCCTGAAGCCTGTCGAAGTGACGGAATCGTTGGCGCAGACGACGCGCATCGAGATGGATTTGCGGCTGGAGGCGGCAGCGCTTTCGGAACTTGGCGACAATGTTGCGGGCGACCCGGGGTTCCGCGTTCCAACCGTGGACTGGGAGCGCACCGGCCGCGATGTCCTGACGATGGAGTGGATCGACGGCGTCAAGATGAATGATCTGGACGGCCTGCGCGCCGCAGGATTTGACCTGCCTCATCTGGGCGCGGTGCTGATCCAGTCATTCCTGCGCCATACGCTGCGTGATGGGTTCTTCCATGCAGACATGCATCCGGGCAACCTGTTCGTTGATCCGGCTGGCAACATCGTGGCGGTTGACCTTGGCATCGCCGGACGTCTGGGCAAGAAGGAGCGGCGGTTCCTTGCCGAAATTCTTTACGGCTTCATCATGCGCGACTACCGGCGCGTGGCAGAAGTGCATTTTGAAGCCGGCTATGTTCCGCGCAAGCATGATGTGGCGAGCTTTGCCCAAGCAATCCGCGCTATTGGCGAACCGATTCATGGCCAGTCGGCTGAAACCATATCGATGGCAAAACTCCTGACGCTGCTGTTTGAAGTGACACAGGTATTCGACATGGAAACCCGCACCGAGTTGCTGTTGTTGCAGAAAACCATGGTCGTGGTCGAAGGCGTGGCGCGAACGCTCGATCCGGCATTCAACATGTGGAAGACGGCCGAGCCGGTGGTGGGCGCGTGGATTGCCGACAATCTCGGGCCGCGCGGCATGATCACTGACGCTGGCGAAGGATTGCGTGCGGTTGCCCATCTTGCCCGCCAGCTGCCAGATTTCGCCGCCCGCACTGAGCGGCTGTCGCTGGAAATCGACACCATGGCGGCAAATGGCCTGCGGTTTGATGCTGAAACTGCCGATGCCATTGGCAAAGCCGAGGCCAGGCACAGCCGCTCCGGGCGCTGGGCGCTGTGGGTGATTGCGGTGTCACTGGCAGCGATTGCGATCCATACTCTTTGACAGCATTGCATGCATTGCATACAATGCATGCATGTTGATCAATGGAGGCACGCCATGGGCAGCCTGACAATCCGCAAGCTCGACGACGACATCAAGACCCGGTTGCGCCTCTCCGCTGCCGCCAAAGGTATCTCCATGGAGGAAGAGGCGCGGCGGAGGCTTAAGGAGAGTCTCAATCTGCCGGGGCCGATAAAGAAAAAGCCGACGGTAGAGGAGTTGCTGAAGTTTTCTGTGAAACCAACAGTCCCCTTTGATCTGAAGAAAGTTTCTGACGAACTTTCCGAGGAAGGCTTTTGATGGCCGCAATCGTGGTGGACACTTCGGTTATTGTCGCCATCATCAATGGCGAATCGGAAGCGGCAGAGTTTCTCGGGACTTTGATTTCGGCTGAACGGATATGCATGAGCGTTGGAACGGTGCACGAAATGAATTGCGTGATGCAGCGCTATCGTCAGGAAGATGGGGCGGCGCTGCTTGAAGGACTGTTGGATCGCCTGAAGCCAGAATTGATTTCGTTCGACGTGGCACAACTGGAAATCGCCCGCGCGGCCTATGCTCTCTACGGACGTGGAACGAAACATCCCGCAGGACTCAACATGGCGGACTGCTATTCGTATGCGTTGGCAAAGTCGCTGGATCTGCCTCTGTTGTTCAAAGGTAATGACTTCACCCACACGGATATTGTTCCGGCGCGGGACACATGACACAGTCTAAGTGAGAAATAATTTGCATTAATGCAAACCATATGCGCAAAATCGCATAATGGAGTGCGCAGATGCTTGGATTTGGCGAGATTGACAGGCAGCGAGAGCGTTTTGGCATTTCACAAAAGCAATTGTGCGAAAAGGCCGGTATTACGCCTTCAGCCTACTGGAAATGGCGCAACGGACGAGAAGGCATCACTGAGAAGAACCTCTCGAAATTGAACGATGCGTTGGTTGAGCTCGTACCAATCCAAGGGGACGTGGACGACAGAACCAAGTCGTGGATAAAACAAGACTTAAGCCCTACTGAGCAAAAACGCATCCTCCTCATCATCGGCGGTGGCATCGCCGCTTACAAATGCCTCGACATGATCCGCCGCCTGAGCGAGCGCGGCTATGGCGTCAGGGCCATCATGACCAAGGCAGCGCAGGAATTCATCACGCCACTGTCTGTCGGCGCGCTGACGGCGGACAAGGTTTTTGACGATTTGTTCTCGCGCGAAGACGAGCAGGATGTCGGCCACATCCGGCTGGCACGAGATTGCGACTTGATCATTGTCGCGCCGGCGACTGCGGATCTGATGGCTAAGATGGCGAATGGGCTGGCGAATGATCTGGCTTCAGCGGTGCTTCTTGCCACCAGTCGTCCGGTGCTGGTCGCACCTGCCATGAACCCGGCAATGTGGAGCCACGCCGCGACGAAGCGCAATAGACGCGTATTGGAAAGCGATGGAGTGCATTTCGTCGGACCAAACAGCGGCGAGATGGCCGAAAGCGGCGAGGCGGGCGAAGGGCGCATGGCCGAGCCTTTGGAGATTGTTGTGGCAATAGAGGCCTTGCTGGCTGACGCACCGAAACAGTTGGCGGGCAAGAAAATCATCGTCACCTCCGGTCCGACCCACGAGCCGATTGACCCGGTGCGCTACATTGCCAACCGTTCATCCGGCAAACAAGGCCACGCCATTGCGGCGGCATTGGCGAAATTGGGCGCGGATGTACAGCTGGTTTCGGGGCCGGTGAGTATCGCTGATCCTGCGGGCGTGACAGTCATTCACGTCGAGACTGCGCGGCAAATGCTTGGCGCTGTGGAGAGCCTGTTGCCCGCAGACGTTGCCGTGATGGTCGCGGCAGTGGCAGATTGGCGGACGGAGAGTGAATCCGGTGAGAAGATGAAGAAGCAGCCCGGAGAAAGTGCGCCAACGCTTAACTTGACCGAAAACCCCGACATTCTGCGAACAGTCGGGCATCATCGGATGCGTCCAAAGCTGGTCATCGGTTTTGCTGCAGAAACCAATGATCTGATTGCCAACGCCACGGCCAAGCTCGCCCGCAAGGGCGCGGACATGATTGTCGCCAATGATGTTTCAACCGCTACCGGCATCGGCGGCGCGCAAGGCGTGATGGGCGGAAGTCGCAATCGTGTGCGCATTGTCTCGCATACGGGCGTCGAAGAGTGGCCGGAGATGGGCAAGGACGAGGTGGCGAAGAAATTGGCAGGACTGATCGCGGCCCGGCTGGGCGGGGCGAAATGATGGCACGCGGGCCGGTCATTCTCGAGACCGAACGCCTGTTGTTGCGACCGCACACTCTGGATGACTTCGTAAGCGTTGCTGCACTCTGGGGCAGCCCGGAGGTGACGCGCTTCACGTCCGGAGATCAACCTTCCACCGCTGAAGAGACCTGGCAACGCCTGTTGCGTTATCACGGACTGTGGCCGGCGCTGGGCTTTGGATATTTCGCAATCACAGATCGGGGGACAGGCGCATTTGTTGGCGAAGCCGGATTGGCAGACTTTCATCGCGACATCACGCCGTCGTTGGACGGTGTTGCGGAGGCTGGATGGGCGTTGTCGCCCGAAGTTTGGGGCAAAGGATATGCTCTGGAGGCTCTGCGTGAGATATTGAATTGGTATGCGTCCACGCCAAACCCGCGCGCTGTCGCCTGCATCATCAATCCGGACAATGCTGCGTCGATCCGGCTGGCGGAGAGGCTGGGCTTCAAGCAGAAGGCTGAGGCGACTTACAAGGGCGCGGTCGGGTTGATGTACGAGCGCTGAGGTCCGAAACTATTCAGCAGCAACCGGAAAATAGACCTGCTTGAGCTTTGACAAATCGATGCGGCGCTGGGCATGCCAGAGATCGTAAGTCCGCTGCATGTTGATCCAAAGCTCAGGACCATTGCCAAGCACGTGGCCGAAACGGACTGCCATCTCTATTGTGACCGGATGTTTCTCAGTCATGATGCCATGCAGCATCTGTCGCGATATGCCGAGAGCCGCTGCAAATTCGGATTTGCTTATTTTGAGCGCAGGAAAACTGATCTCCCGGAAAATTGCACCCGGATGCGTGGGACATCGATCCGGATCGCGTCGGGATTTCACGATCTTTTCGTTGGATGGCATCAGTGATAATCCTCGTAGTCAACGTCAAAAGCCTCGCCAGCTTCAAACGAAAATGTAACACACCAGTTGCCATTGACGTGGACTGACCAGCGAATTGGCGAAAAACCCGACAGTTTGTGAAAGTCCATTCCGACCAAATTCATTTGTTCAACCTTTGCAGACGCATCCAATGCGTCAAGAATGAATTGAATCTTTGCGACGTGCTGGGCGTTCAACAGCCTGCGATCACCTTTCTCCCAAAGACGCTTTAAAGCCTTGCTGCGAAACGAAACAATCATGCCGTGCTCCTGATGATATGGAAGCACGTCTTGCGATTATTGTTAAGTGCCAAACCTTAGGCGAATGTAAAGTATCATTTTACGCAAATACGTCAAGTATGATTTTACATCAACCAATTGTCGAACAATCCGTCCACATTGTTCACCCCTGTCAAATCCGTCCCGCACCCCTTAGATTGGCGTCAACAAACCAATCAAAAGGACCAACATCATGTCCATCCGCCCCGTAAAACACATTTCCGGAACCACGCCCCACATTGAGGGCGCGGGCGTCAATCTGCAGCGCGTGTTCGGCTTTGGCGATCCTTCGCTCACCGATCCGTTCCAGATGATGGATGATTTCCGCAAAGAGCGGCCACAGGATTATCTGAAAGGATTCCCCTGGCATCCGCATCGCGGCATCGAGACGATCACCTATGTTCTGGCCGGGACAGTTGAGCATGGTGACAGTCTTGGCAATGTCGGTACGCTTGGTGCCGGCGATGTACAATGGATGACGGCCGGTTCCGGCATCATGCATCAGGAAATGCCCAAGGGCGACGCTACCGGCCGCATGCATGGCTTCCAGCTGTGGGCCAACTTGCCCGCCAGCCTGAAAATGACCACGCCGCGCTATCAGGATGTCGGTTCGACTGAGATTCCGGAGATTATTGACGATGACGGCACCAAGGTGCGTGTGGTTGTTGGCGAATTCCGGGGCAAACGGGGCCCGGTAGACGGCATTGCCGCCGATCCGCAGTATCTCGACATCTTTGTGCCCGCAGGCAAACGCAAGGTGTTCAAGGTTGATACTTATCGGTCAGCCTTCGCTTACATCTTTGAAGGCACGGCAACCTTCCGCGACGCGTCAAAGCCTTTCGGTGTTCTCGTCGAAAAGGAAGTCAATGGCGAGGAAATTCATCTGCGCGACATGTCGGGAAACCGCACGCTTGTGGTGTTCGACAGTGGTGATGAGGTCGTGGTCACAGCTGGCGAGACGGGCGTGCGTTTCCTGCTGATCTCTGGCGCACCGCTGAAAGAGCCGGTTGCTTGGCATGGTCCGATTGTGATGAACACCCGTGAAGAGCTGGTGACAGCCGTCAATGAGCTGCGCGCGGGAACCTTTATCAAAGAGGGCGTGCGGACGAATTAGAGTGAGGCTTTGACCGCGCAAACGGCACCGGCAGTCTCGAAAAATTGCTGAATCTTTTGCAAGTCACTGCGGTCAATGCCTTCGAACGAGGGCATTGACCCTGTGAGCTTGGCCCGCATCGCATTGACAAAAAGCTGGCGTGTTTGGTCAGTCAGCCGCGCGCCTTCGCTCTTGCCATGCATCGCGACAAGCTTGCGCGAAAGGCAGTCACAATCGGCATCCCTTTGGCTGAGGCCGGTCAGTTTGTATTTGCGGTCAATTTGCGTGGCAACATTGCCAACTGTGCACAGGCTGGTTACCCGCCATTGAAAATTGCTCTGCGTCACCGGCGTGACAAACAGGAACGTCACGTAGCCAAGCGCCGCCAGCGCCGTAAACAGGAATGCTTTGTAGATGGTCCGGAACAACTGCACGCTTTGACCTCGTTGCCACGGGACTATGCGCCAAGCCCGTTAAGGCAGACCTAATCCGGCTGCCGGAGTCTCCATTGATGACAGGCTCAGACTTTCAGTTTCATCCGGCACACGGGGTCGCTGTCGCTTTTGGCTTGACTAGTTTCATATCTAACTATAATGGTTAGATATCAAACCAAAGGAGTCGATCATGAAACGCCGTCAGTTTATCTCTCTCATTGGAGGCGGATTTGTTCTGGCCGCCAGCGGAGCCGCCACGGCTTTTGTTGCGACCCGCAACCCGACCCGCGCCATTGAGCCTTGGGTCCGTGCCGGAAATGACGTGCAGGATGCCCGCAAATTTGCGCTTTCCTACGCGATACTTGCCCCAAACCCCCACAACCGTCAGCCTTGGATGGTCGACCTGTCCAATCCGGACAAGGCCGTGCTCTACGTCGATACAGGCAGAATGCTGCCGCATACCGACCCATTGAACCGCCAGATAACCATAGGCCTTGGTTGCTTTCTCGAGATGATGGTGATGGCGGCGGCAGAGCGTGGGTACCGTGTTGACCTGCAACTGTTTCCACAAGGCAGCAACGCGGACCGGCTCACAGATGCGCCAGTCGCGGTTGCAACGTTTGTTGAGGACGCCGCCATCCTGCCAGACCCGCTTTTCAGATTTGCTCTGCAACGGCGCTCGCTCAAGGAGCCTTTCGATACAAGCAAGCCGGTGCCACAGACAGTTATTGATTCCATCATCTCGGCAGGGCGCAACAAAACGCGAATTGCTGCGTCGGGCGATGCAAAGTCCGTTGAGGAGCTGCGGGCGTTGACGGCAAAGGCGCTGCAGATCGAGATCGATACGCCCCGCACCTACAAGGAAAGTGTTGATCTTTTCCGGATCGGCAAGACTGAAATCGAGGCCAATCCGGACGGGATTGACTTCTCAGGAGCGCTGTTTGAATCGCTGGCGATGGTTGGCCAATTTGACCGGGACATTGTGATGGATACGTCGTCAAGCGCTTTCCAGCAGGGCGTGGCCGCAGTGATGGCAAATGCAACGACAGCAATGGCGCACATTTGGATGGTCACCGATGGCAACATGCGTGAGGACCAGATCGCTGCCGGACGCGATTGGGTGCGGCTCAATCTGGCTGCAACGTCTCACAGCGTTGGCTTTCATCCACTGAGTCAAGCCTTGCAGGAATATCCCGAAATGGCTGAGATTTATGCCGCTGTGCACACGCGGTTTGCGCCGGACGGAGGAACTGTGCAAATGCTTTCGCGCTTGGGTTATGGCCCCGCCGTACCCCAAAGCCCGCGCTGGCCACTGGAGGCCAAATTGATGAAGGTTTGACATCTGTGACAGAAATGGCCTCGCCGGAACTGTTCGAATTTTTCAACGAGATCGCCATCATCTCGCAACTTTCGGCGGCGCTGTTTTCCAAGAACCTGCCAGATGGCATGCATGTGTCGCATTTCTCGATATTGAACCATTTGGTGCGCCTCGGCGATGGGCGCACGCCTGTACAATTGGCAGGGGCATTTCAGGTTACGAAGGCCACGATGACCCATTCGCTGGGCGTTTTGGAACGGCAGGGATTCATCGTAATCAGCCCCAATCCGGAAGACGGCAGATCAAAACTTGTCCGCCTCACGCCATCCGGCCGCGCGTTCCGTGAAATGGCAATTGCGCAGGTCGGCCCCGCCTTTGGTCCGATCATTCGCGAAATCGATGCAGCAAAATTGATGGCCATTTTGCCCGATTTGAAGAGAGTGCGCCAGATACTTGACCGTTCCCGCTGATCGCGGATCAAACACGTCAGATGCAAATCTCAAACCAGATTGAAGAATATCGCCTTGGCAACGGCTTCCGCAGTCGTCGAAGACGTGGTCTTTTTGCGCGCTGAACTCATGTAGGCTTCAATCGTCTTGGGTGACAGGCCCATCTCATGCGCCAGCCTCTGCACGGCCATGCCACCTGCCAGATAGGCCAGCACACGCGCTTCCTGTGGCGCAAGCCGGAATTGTGTGCGGGCATAGGGTCCGCGGAATTTCTCGTCGAATGCGCAGAGCAGCCGGCCGACTTCTGCGCCATGTTCAACCACGATACGGTCAAACGCAGCCGCGTCTTGGGATTTCGACCTGAGGCCAAAGCCGCCGCAAATTCGCTTGCTCGAGGTGAAAATCGGAAAACACGCGCCAATCGACATGTTGAACTTTTCGTCGAGCTCAATCCGCTCAAGCTCGCCCTTGGTCATCTTGGCTGGCGATTCCGGGTCATGCCAGCGACTGATCACGCCTGTTTGCAAGACATGATTGGCGGAATAATCATTGGTCAACGGATTGCCGGGCATGGCCTCAAGATAGTCTTGCGGATAGCTGGTTCGCCAAATCGCGCGTTCAATCAGCGTTTCCGGCTTCCCGCCGGACTCGCCCACAGGATAGGCAAGGTAGAAAATGCCCTCCACATCACATTGGTCGAACAGAAGCCTGGCAAGCCAGTCCCACAGGAAATCTGCGTCATCGCTGCCCGGAATCAAACGCGGATCAAGAGCACCGGCAAATTCCTCAGCGCGAAACACTCGGTTCATGGTTTTCTTGTCCTTGGCGGCCAGCATCCCTGCGCTGCCCGCACCCTAGGGATATCCCTATATTGAGTGAAAATAAACCCTCTTGTCTAATGTCGTTATTCGGCCTTTGCACCGGCCGTCTTCGCGAACTTCTTGTTGCGTGCGGGGGACACCTCGCACGCCTTTTCTATTTTCAGGTTTATGCTGCTTGCCCAGCCGCGAATCCGCTCGACCAAGCCCACTGGAAATTGTAGCCGCCAAGCCAGCCGGTGACATCCACCACCTCGCCGATGAAGTAGAGGCCGGGCACGGTTTTGGCCTGCATCGTCTTCTGGTCCAGCTCATCTGTGGAGACGCCGCCAAGCGTGACTTCCGCCGTGCGATAGCCTTCCGAGCCGGAGGGTTTGATCTTCCAGCGGTGGACGGCATCGGCTATGGCCGAGAGCTTCTTGTCAGACAAATCAGCGAGGCGGCCAGCAATATCGGCCTGTTCGGTCACAAACTGCGCCGCGCCTTTCGGCAGTACTTGTGCCAGCACAGTCTGCGGCTCTTGTTTGCCGTTTGCTTGTCGCGCATCGCGCAGCAGCGGGAACACATCCCGGCCCGGCGAGAGGTCAATCGCAATCTCATCGCCCTCGCGCCAATAGCTGGAGATTTGCAGGATCGACGGCCCCGACAGGCCGCGATGGGTGAACAGCAGCGCTTCAGTGAACTTGACCTTGGCGCGGCTCACCACGGCATCAACTGCCACACCCGCAAGCGCCTTGAGCCGGTCCAGCATGTGTGGCTCAAACGTCAACGGCACAAGGGCAGGGCGCACGTCTGTGAGCGCAAGGCCAAATTGCTCGGCCACGCGATAGCCAAATGAGGTCGCGCCCATTTTCGGGATCGACTTCCCGCCGGTGGCGATCACCAGGGATTGGCACGCCACTGGTCCGCTGGAAAGCCGCACGAGAAAGCCGCCCTCGGTCTTGGCAATGTCAAACACCTGTGTCTCAAGCCGCAACACCACGCCAGCCGCCGCCATGTCGTCGGTCAGCATGTCAATTATCTGCTGCGCCGAACCGTCGCAAAACAGCTGGCCGAGCGTCTTCTCGTGATACGCAATCCCGCGCGCATCGACCCGCTTGATGAAATCCCGCGCTGTAAACCGCTTCAACGCCGAAATACAGAAATGCGGGTTCTGAGAAATGAACTGTTTGGCGCTGGCATGCACATTGGTAAAATTGCACCGCCCGCCGCCGGAAATGCGAATCTTCTCGCCCGGCTTGTCAGCGTGATCGACAATAAGCACGCTGCGCCCCCGCTTGCCCGCCTCGGCGGCGGCAAACATGCCAGCCGCACCCGCGCCGATGATGAGGACGTCGAAGGATTCAGCGATCACGCCGCCTTGGCCCCGCGCACCTGATAGTCCTTGATGGTCGCAAACTTGATCGCTTTCCAGCGCTCTGCTTCGTAATTCAGCGAATAGCTGTTCTGCGCCAGAAACACCGGATCGCCGTCAAGATCGCGCGCCATGTCGCCGCGATGGGTTTCCATGAATTTATGGAGTTCTGCCTTGTCATCCGCCGATATCCAGCGGCAGATCGAGAAGCGAGACATTTCAAAGCCGGTCGGCAGCGTGTATTCGAGAAGCAAGCGCTGTTGCAGCACATCAAGCTGCAGCGCGCCGACAACGCCGACAATTGCGGGCGAGCCGTCTTCCGGCGAGAACAGTTGCACCACGCCTTCCTCGGCCATCTGCGCCAAGGCTTCCTTCAACTTCTTGGCCTTCATCGCATCGTCAAGCCGCACGCGGCGCAGGATTTCCGGCGCGAAATTCGGCACGCCTCGAAAGAGGAAATCTTCGCCCTCGGTCAGCGTGTCGCCAATCCTCAGCGTGCCATGGTTTGGAATGCCGACCACGTCACCGGCAAAGGCTTCGTCCGCTATCTGGCGGGAGCGGGCGAAGAAGAATTGCGGCGCGGACAGGCCCATCGGTTTGCCGGTGCGCACGAGCTTGGCTTTCATGCCGCGCTCCAGTGTGCCCGAGCAGACGCGCACGAATGCAATGCGGTCGCGGTGGTTGGGGTCCATGTTCGCCTGTATCTTGAACACAAAGGCGCTCATTTTCTCTTCAGTCGCGTGAATGATCCGCGTATCCGCCTCCTGATCGCGCGGCTGCGGACCAAAATCGGCAAGCGCATTGATAAGATCGCGCACGCCGTAATTCTTCAGCGCCGAGCCGAAGTATACTGGCGTTAAATGGCCCTCCATAAAGGCCTTTTTGTCAAACGGGTGGCAAAGTTCCCGCGCCAGCCCGCAGCTTTCAATAAAGGCGTCGCGTTCGTTGGCAGGCAGCAACCCTGCGGCCTGATCACTCTCCGGCCCGTTGACCTTGACCGCATCGGTATCTGCATCGCGCTGGCGGACAGAATTTTCTTTCAAATTGTAGGTCCCGGCAAAATTCTTGCCCATGCCGATCGGCCAGTTGACGGGAGCCGTATCCAGCGCCAGCTTCTGCTCGATCTCCTCAAGGATTTCGAACGGGTCGCGCGCCTCGCGGTCCATCTTGTTGATGAATGTGACAATCGGAATGTCACGCATGCGGCAGACTTCGAACAGTTTGAGAGTTCGCGGCTCGATGCCCTTTGCGCCGTCAATGACCATGACCGCGCTATCGACCGCCGACAGTGTCCGGTAGGTATCGTCGGCGAAATCCTCATGGCCCGGCGTGTCGAGGAGGTTGAAGATCGCGTCCTCATATTCGAACGTCATCACCGAGGTGACCACGGAAATTCCGCGCTCGCGCTCGATGGCCATCCAGTCGGAACGAGTGTTGATCCGGTCCTTCTTGGCCTTCACCTCACCGGCAAGCTGAATCGCGCCGCCAAACAGCAGCAGCTTTTCCGTCAGCGTCGTCTTGCCCGCATCCGGATGCGCAATGATCGCAAACGTGCGGCGACGGGAGACTTCTTCTTTGAGATCGGCGATCATAATGGGACGGATTCCGTTTGCGATGGCTTCTGGCAAGCCCGGGCATTCAAGTCAACCAATCGCATCGTGCCAGCAAGAATTGACGCGCCGAAGGCCGACAGCCATAAACCGGCAATGACAAAATCCATTCGCATCCTTCGCCTTCCCCACGCTGCCGATTTGCCGCTTCCCGCATATGAAAGCGCAGGAGCCGCAGGCATGGACCTGCGTGCCGCCATCACGGATGATCTGATCCTGCCCCCCGGCGCGCGCGCCGCCATACCAACCGGCCTCGTCATGGAAATTCCAGACGGCTTTGAGGGCCAGGTCCGCCCGCGCTCCGGCCTTGCGCTGAAGCACGGCATCACCTGCCTGAATTCGCCCGGAACCATCGACTTCGACTTTCGCGGCGAAGTGCAAGTCATCCTTGCCAATTTGGGCAGCGAATCTTTCACCATCACCCGCGCCATGCGCATCGCCCAGCTGGTCATCGCTCCGGTGACGCGGGTTGAAGTTGTGGAAATTTCAGAACTTTCTGCCACCGGACGCGGTGCGGGCGGCTTTGGCTCGACAGGCACATCATGAACCCGCTCACCGTCACCGACATGCACACCGGCGGCGAGCCGCTGCGGATTATCACCTCCGGCTATCCGGCGCTGCCCAAAGGCACCATCCTCGAAAAGCGCGCCCACGTGCGCGACCATCTCGATCACCTGCGCAAGATCCTGATGTTCGAACCGCGCGGCCATTATGACATGTACGGCGCGCTCCTCGTCGAGCCGGACTTGGCCGGAGCGGACATGGCGGTCCTCTTCATGCACAATGAGGGCTATTCCACCATGTGCGGCCACGCCATCATCGCGCTTGGCCGTTATGCCATCGACAAGGGCTTGGTCGCAGCCCAAGAGCCCGTCACCCGCTTCAACATCGAATGCCCGTGCGGCATGGTTGTCGCCGATGTTGAGGTCAGGGGCGGCAAGGCCGGCCGCGTCAGTTTCGAAAGCGTCCCGGCCTTTCTGTTCGCGCGCGACCAGACCATTGACCTGCCCGGTTACGGCGAAATCACATACGACATCGCCTATGGCGGGGCGTTTTATGCGCTGGCCGATTGCCATCAATTCGGCCTCGAATTCGGCGCATCGCCCGCGCGCCATTTCACCGATGCCGCAGATTTGCTGACGCAGGCTGTCAAACAGGCCGTGCCGCTTTCCCATCCGGAACATGCCGATCTCGCCTTTCTGTATGGCTCGATCCTGACCGATGGCGGCAACGGCAAGGACGCGCCGACCAAAAACATCTGCGTCTTCGCCGACCGGGAAGCCGACCGTTCGCCAACAGGATCCGGCGTCACCGCCAGACTGGCCGCCATGGCGGCGAAGGGTGAGGCGGCGCTGG
>JANMQE010000584.1:0-3013 GCA_031370195.1 Phyllobacteriaceae bacterium | reverse complement strand
CGAAAGTCAGCTACCAGAAGCTCGACCGGGCCGTCAGATTTGGTCTGCATGATGAATTTGCCGTCAAACTTCAATGATGTGCCGAGGATAACAGCCAGAACCGCAGTCTCGGCAACCAGTTTGGCAACGGGTTCCGGATAGTCATGGCGTCCGAGGATGCCGTCAAGAACGGGGCCGAGTTGCACGGCGCGACCGCGCGCATCGAGCGCTTCGACATGGAACGGGACAACGGCATCATCGCCGGAGAAGGTGTGGGCTTGGTCCGATTCGGGCATGATCAGCGCGCGCCTTCCAAGCACCAGGTCAAAATGGCTTTTTGGGCGTGGAGCCGGTTTTCTGCCTCGTCAAAGACCACAGATTGCGGGCCGTCGATGACCGAATCCGTGACCTCTTCCCCGCGATGGGCCGGGAGACAGTGCATGAAGAGCGCATCTTTTGCTGCATGGCGCATCAGGTCGTCGTTGACCTGATAGGGCAGGAACACATTGTGGCCGCGAGCCTTGGCTTCCTGGCCCATGGACACCCAGCAGTCCGTCAAGACACAATCGACGCTGGTTACAGAGGCAATCGGATCAGAGCTGATTTTGACCGTCGCGCCATGGTCGCGCGCCCATTGCATGTATCGCTCTTGAGGTTCGGAGCCTTGGGGTACGGCAACATTGAGATTGAAGCCGAAGCGGGCTGCGGCTTCCGCCAATGAATGCAGGACATTGTTACCGTCTCCAGACCAAGCGAAGGTCTTGCCTTTGACCGGGCCGCGATGCTCCTCGTAGGTCATGATATCGGCCATGATCTGACACGGATGGGTGTCATCGGTCAGGCCGTTGATGACCGGAACCGTCGCGTGCTCAGCAAGTTCCAACATGCGGGCGTGGTCAGTGGTGCGGATCATGATAATATCGACATAGCGCGACAGCACCTTGGCCGTGTCGGCGATGGATTCCGATCGGCCCAGTTGCATTTCCGAACCAGTCAGCATGATGGTTTCACCGCCCAACTGGCGCATGCCAACATCGAACGACACGCGGGTACGGGTTGACGGCTTGTCGAAAATCATAGCCAAAACTCTGCCTTCAAACGGGTGTTCGGGTTTGCCGGATTTTTGCAAGGTTTTGAGGCGCTTCGCATCCTCCATGATCACGCGCAAGTCATGCGCAGAGACGGCTGAGAGATCAGTAAAGTGGCGGACGGATTTTGATGTCATTTGCCCGTCAGCCAGCCTTGCGGTGTGCCGCGGCCCTGATTTCCAGCGCAACCGTTTCGATCCCGGACAGCCCAAGGCGGACTTCGTCAGCGGTTACCGTAAGCGGCGGCAGGATGCGGAGCGCATTGTCACCTGCGACTACGGTCAGGATGTTGTGGTCGCGCAGGCGGTTCATGACTTCGACGTTCGAGACAGTGCATTTGAGACCACACAGCAGACCGAGACCGCGCACTTCAGAGAATACATCCGGATAACGGTCGACAATGGCAGCGAGGCCTTGCTTCAATTGAAGCGAGATGTCGCGGACGTGCTGAAGGAAGTCAGGGTCGGTAATTACCTCCATGACAGCGTTGCCTATCGCCATGGCGAGCGGATTGCCCCCGTAGGTGGTGCCGTGTGTGCCGGGTGTCATCCCTTTGGCGGCTTCGTCTGTGGCAAGGCATGCGCCGAGCGGAAAGCCGCCGCCGATGCCTTTGGCAACAGCCAGAATATCGGGGGTTATACCCGCCCACTCGTGGGCGAAAAGTTTTCCTGTACGACCGGAGCCGCATTGCACTTCATCGAAGATCAAAAGCAGGCCATTGTCATCGCACATTTGGCGCAGTGCCCGCAGGGTTTCAACTTCCAGCGGGCGGATGCCGCCCTCGCCTTGCACAGGTTCAACCAAAATTGCTGCGGTGTTGCCGCTGATTGCAGCTTTCACGGCTTGCAGATCACCGAACGGAACCTGGTCGAAACCCTCAACCTTCGGGCCGAAACCCTCGAGATATTTTGCCTGTCCGCCGGCGGCAATTGTTGCAAGTGTGCGGCCGTGGAAAGCACCTTCCATGGTTATGATGCGGAACTTTTCCGGATTGCCGGAGACAAACTGATAGCGGCGGGCGGTTTTGATCGCACATTCGAGCGCTTCAGCACCGGAATTGGCGAAAAACACTTTGTCAGCGAAACTTGCCGATGTCAGCCTGTCAGCGAGTTCCTCTTGGCCCGGAACTTCGTAGAGGTTTGATACATGCCAGAGGTTTTCGGCCTGCGTCTTCAGTGCTTCGACAAGTTTCGGATGCGAGTGGCCGAGCGAATTGACGGCGATGCCTGCCGCGAAATCAAGATAACGGTTGCCCTTTTCGTCAATTAGCCACACGCCCTCACCCTTGACAAAGCGGAGTTTTGCACGGGCGAAGGTCTGATAAAGCGTTGAATTTGCTGCGTTCATGGTGTTGTCGAAAGCCTGCCAGAAGGTGCTGGCCAATGGGCCAGAAATGCCAAAAAACAAAAGACCGCCAACAGCGGCGGCCCATTGGAATTAATATCGTGTTTCCGTGCCGCAAAGTCAACAAACAGCCAGCGTAGAGAACACTTGATCCCATCACGCGCAATTTTCTCACCCTACGGAAGCTATTTGATCTGTCTTATGACAACTTGGGGAAAACTCCGAAAAGCTCTTTGTGTTGCATTTCGGACTCTTGTCAGCGAGTCGTCAATAATTGTAGTTTGGTCTCAACAAGAACTATATATCGCGTGGCGGTCCCAGTCCTCTTGCAGATGTTGTGTGTCCCAATCGGTTCGCCCGGTTGGCGCAGGGAGATTCAAAACTGCTCACAGCCGGAGATTGAATGAATGAACTGGACTGATGAACGAGTGGAATTGCTGCGCAGATTGTGGAGCGAAGGTCTGAGCGCAAGCCAGATTGCAGCGCAAATTGGTGGTGTCAGCCGCAACGCGGTGATTGTACCGCTTGCACGGGCTTCTTCGCGCGCGGCTGCGCAGACGTCTTCTTCCCACGACCGGACAACTTCAACCGGTGCACTTTGC
>JANMQE010000554.1:0-5519 GCA_031370195.1 Phyllobacteriaceae bacterium | reverse complement strand
CATAAGCAGCCAAAGGTCCGCGCCTGGCTGGAAAGGCATCCGCGATGGACCTTCCACTTCACTCCTTCATCTTGCTCATGGCTGAGCGCAGTCGAGGGCTTCTTCGCAAAACTAACGCGACGGCGTCTTTCATTCCGTTGTTGATCTGCAGGCCGCCATCAACCGCTTCGTCAAAGAGCACAATCAGGAGCCAAAGCCATTCATCTGGAAAGCTAACCCGGATGAGATCATCGCAGCTGTCAAACGCGGGCACCAAGCGTTGGAATCAATCCACTAGAAGTAGGCCAGTATTGTCAGATCCCGGATCGAGGAAGTCCAAAATTCGATTGAGTTCGCCGAGCACGAGACATGCCATCGCCATCATCCCCCTTCTCGAGGCGTATGACGGCGCTTTGCCAAACTCCTACCCGATCGGCGAATCCTTTCACGGAAACCCGCCGCTTCAGGCGGGCCGTCTTAAGGTTTTTACCCAAGACTTCCAACGCTCGTCGGGCATTGAGGGAAGTGATCTTAGCTACCATATATGACATCCAAAAACGATTTGATTAGCAAATATGACAGTTTGTATCCAATGAACAAGAATGCAAATGCAAGATAACAACGACGATCGGGGCACAGAACACGGCTCCTACGCTGCCAAGTTTTTGAATCACCCCTCAAGACGGATTGAAAAATTTACAGGAATTGGAGTTGATCCAACATCAACGCTGACCATGTAGCAGATACGATAGCGAAGAAGCGCTTTGGCATACGCCATTGTGCGACAGTTTCAATTCCGGTTTCAAACAGAACCATTCCCGCTCTTTCGGCTTAAGTCAGAAGTTCCATTCCTTGCCCTTTCGTTCAACCCGCAGGGGGTCCGCCATCTGACGATGCGGCCGCTATCGGCTGACGCCTATGCGGTGATCGCGGTCAGGCCCGGCCCATTCGGGCGCCTGTCGAGCGGGGGTGGCCCCGTTCAAACGGGAACCTTAGCAAATGTCGCACAATCTCATCCACGCGCAGAGCAACGCATTCAACCTCGTCCAGCTACTGCTGACGCAGGTGACGCTGCTTCTGAATGATGGCCAGTTCTGCGTGATGCCGTCCAACGAACGCGACGGCGGTGAAGGAACCGTCATTCACGTTTACGATCCATTTGAGATCAGTTCGGCCCATTGAGCCGAACTGCCCTGACGCTTGCGCCGCAAAGCGCGCAAGGGAGGCTTCGCCGCGGGTCGGATTTCCCAAGTGTCTCTCTCCAATCCGCGCCCTTGCGCCCTTCGGTCTTCGCTTTTGGGGGAGTGGAGTTTCCGGAAAGACAGGACGCAGAAACTTGAGCAAAAATAAAATTGGCGAACCCCGTCTGCGGTTTTGCGAGGAAAGAAATATGGAACGGAAAGACCTTGATCCCACCGGGCACACAGACGAATTCGCACTTTTAGAAAGTGTTATCGCGACATCAATTCTTAGAAATTTTGGATGTTTTACCGAGCCTTTTGCGAAGTTGAATGTATGCTAATGTTGGTTGGGGCCAACTATTTTTATGTGAGCGGATGATGTGCACCAGATTGATAAGGGACACGACTGCGCCCGGTTTTGAATGTTTGCCTTTCGTTACCTTGCTGGCAATTCTGGTGACATTTTCTTCACCGCTTAGTGCCCGCGAAATGAAACCGCAATTGGACTTGCCTAGCAGCAAGCAAAGGCTTGTCATTTCAATTGTTTCAATTCAGGACGTACAAAATCAACTCCAAAAGGCAAATGCTTTTAAGTTGGCGGGAAACCTGGAAGCCGCAGAAAATGCGGCGCGTAAGGCATTGGCGGCTGCACAATCGCTTCTTCGTAAACGCGATATTGCTGTCACGACCGCGCAAGCGACATTGGGCAAAATTCTGATTGATAGTGGCCAATATACGGAAGGTGAGGATCTGCTACGTCGATCGCTTGCCGCGACTGAGGCACGAAATGGGCCGGGTCATGAAAGCTCGACTACGATGCTCCACGCGTTGGGCCTCCTGTATCTCAGGCAAGGTCGCTATGCTGAAGCGCGAGGGGCGCTTGAGGCAGCGCTAAAGATTCAAGAAAGGGTCCATGGTCGCAAAAGCGAATTGACCGCTGAGGTGTTGAACTCGCTCGCGTCAGTGTATTATTCGTTGGGCGATATGCAGGCAGCCTTGAATGCAAATCGGCGTGTCTATGACATTGCCAAGAGTGGTGGTGCCCGCACGGGAGATTTTGTTGCCGCCGCCGCGAATAACCTCGCCGCAATTTTGGCACACATGGGTAAAAATGACGAAGCGATCGAAGCATACAAAAAGGCTTACGATGCCAATGTAAGCTTCTTTGGTCCTGACAACCCTGCACCCATCACAAATCTGATGAATCTCGGTGTTCTCTATCGAAATATTGGGAACTATGCCGCCGCTGAGCCATTGCTGACAGCTGTTCTGGACTACAAAGAACGAACTCTTGGCCCGGATCATTTTGAAACAGCCCATTCTGAAAACAACATGGGCTGGCTCGAACTAGCCAAGGAGCAACCGCAGGCGGCGTTGCCATATTTCCGCAATGCAGTCGCGGGCTATCAGCGTTTTCGCGACCATCAGGTGCACGGCATGCGCGGTCAAGGTGGAAGCATCAATGAACGGGAAGTCGGCCGCAGCATTTTGGGACTATTGAAGGCTTTGTCACAATCACCTGTTCAGAGCAAGGAAGAGCTGTTTTCACGCATTGACGAAGGCTTTCAAGCCGCACAGCGCGTCCACACCAATGCTGCATCCGTTGCGTTGGCACGTGCCGGTGCGCGATTTGCAAGCGGGGATGGTCAGCTTGCTGATCTCTTGCGACAAGGGCAGAATCTTGCCTTAGAGTGGCGGAAAATAGATGACTTGCTCACACAAGCGCTATCTGAACCCTCAAAGCGGCGAAACGCCAGTAGGGAGCGCGCGGCAGGCGAAGAGCAAAAATCGGTTGGACTAAAACTCGATGCCATTGAGGCCACGATTTTGGAACGCTTTCCAGAATATGCAAGCTTGGTGGACCCGCGACCGATCGCCATTAAAGATGTGCAGGGGCTTCTCAACGCAAATGAAGCACTTGTTCTTGTCACGTCTTTCGGCCTTGGAAACGGCGATGGAACATTTGTCTGGTTTATAACTAAGGACGAGGCGCTGGCGTCCGGCTCAACCCGGTCAATTGAGAGTCTTGCTGATTTGGTTTCCACTTTGCGCTGTGGTCTGGACATCGGGGCATGGTCAAGTGCGCGGGGAAGCTCAGATTGTACGGCGCGGACCGGCGGTAAAGATAGCCTTGGTTTACCGCGCTTTGACGCTAAACTGGCCTATGGTCTGTATGGTGAGCTTTTCGGCAATTTCGAGCACCTTATTGGTGGCAAAACTCTGATCGTCATCACCTCCGATCCACTCGCTTCACTGCCTTTTCAAGTTCTGGTTAAGAAGCAACCAAGCGTGGATTTCCCGGACGGCATGTTGGCTATGCGCGAAATAGCTTGGCTTGGTCGTGACAATCCAATTTCGATAATCCCTTCAGTCAACTCACTCAAAATATTAAGAAACAACAAGGTGCAAGAGCAGGCTCCAGATGCGTATGTGGGCTTCGGCGATCCGGTGCTGTCCGGAAACCTTGATTGTCCGCCATCAGACGTTCAGACCGCTTGTCCGGACCCGAGCAAAGCAAATACCATTTCGCAAGACGTGGCGGCGCGGTCGACGCCTTCAGGTTCACTCATTAATCTCTTCAAAAATGGCATTGTAGACATTGACGCGGTGAGGTCGCTTTGTCCGTTGCCGGATACTGCGACCGAGCTCCGTTGTGTCGCTTCCAGTTTGGGTGCGCCGTCGTCATCTGTTCATGTGGCGGAAAATGCGACAAAGGCCGCTGTAACTGAGACCGATCTTAGTCGCTATCGCATTGTGCATTTCGCAACGCATGGCCTCGTTGCCGGGGATTTGGATTCGGCGGATGGCGCGTTGAGTGAACCTGCTCTGGTGATGACGCCACCCGCAGAGCCAACGCCGGACGATGACGGGCTTTTGAAGGCGAGTGACATTGTAGGGCTCAAACTCAATGCCGATTGGGTCATCATGTCCGCCTGCAACACCGCGTCGGCGCAAGGCTATGGCGGCGAGGCGCTTTCGGGCCTTGCGAGCTCTTTTCTATATGCGGGAGCCCGTGCTTTGCTCGCTTCACATTGGCCGGTGCGATCTGATGCGGCGGTTAGGCTCACTACATTTGCGATGGCTGAACTTGCGAAGCATCCCGGTGTAGGACGTGCTGAAGCGATGCGACGTTCGATGGTCAATATTCTGGATCACGGCGGTCAATTCGATTCGCATCCAATGGTGTGGGCACCATTCTCAATTATTGGCGAGGCGGGAACATCGCGCAATTAACGCCTTAACATCACAGCCAATCCACTATGGCAGCTGGAAGCGTTTGCCCGCAATTAGTGATTTCAACAAGGTTGTTTCCGAAGCAGAGCGGTGGGCACCGGCAAGGATGTGCAGTGCCTCGAGCCGATATTGTCCGTTTTGCTGTGCTGAAAGCCATAACGCTTGCGCCGTTCGACGAAGTGGTTCCGGCACAGATTCCCGCTGCAATTCCGGCGGTATTTCGGGCAATTTTGCGGGATCGGAAACAGTGACAGTTCCTGAAACCTTGTTGCCAGCGGCCGTCACCTCAAGTCGATAGGTTCCGGCCCTTAGGTCAAGTTCTGGACTGATCCAAAGACCGCCCTTTCCCTTGGCCTTCTTCACAAGTTTCTTGCCCGACTTTGAGCTGAGGGAAATTTCTACGACTTGCGAAGGCTTGAGCCAGCCAAGGGCAATCGTTCGGGTACCCGACGAAAGCGTCTGTGGCGTTGCAAGCAACGGCACGCCGAAATCTGCATCGTCATCGCTTCGAATGCTGGTCAGAACAAGCTGACGCTTTTGATCGTCTATCGGCGAGAGTGACGTTACTGTCCAATCGAGCAGGCTTGACCAAAAACCCGTCTGCGGAATTTCGGCCTTGATGGAGTTTTCTCTGTCGGCACGGGTCCAAGTTACAGGATCTGCGCGATCAACCAGTCGAAGCGTCAAGTGTCCGTTCTCATCCAAAGCTTCAATGAGATCACCGTTATATAGCGGAAGGCAGAGGCTGAGCGGGATTAGCTGGCTGCCGCGCGTTACTTTGTAATGACTTGGCAGCCCGGAAAAATCTTCCACGTAACCGATCTCACCCGCCGCCCACGCAGACGATATGCCCGACATGAAATAGATGAAGAACAACCGCACCAACCATGTCATGACTTTTTCCTTGATCGAACTGTCGCGCTTGGACGGGATTTGAATATCCAGCGCCAACCTTCTTGTCGAAACTCGCGAAACGCGTGAACCAGTGACAAAAGA
This sequence comes from Phyllobacteriaceae bacterium, assembly GCA_031370195.1. GTDB lineage: Bacteria > Pseudomonadota > Alphaproteobacteria > Rhizobiales > Rhizobiaceae > JANMEX01. The sequence continues at coordinate 129 of JANMQE010000554.1, read as the reverse complement.
CAATCGGTGATCAGAATTCCGAGAGAAGGAATTGCGAGGCTGACAATGATTCCGGATTTAAACAAGGGCAATGTCGACAACATAATGATGCCTATGCCTGCAAGACTTAACAGAGCGGCCACCGAGCTT
>JANMQE010000551.1:0-3815 GCA_031370195.1 Phyllobacteriaceae bacterium | reverse complement strand
CGGCATTCAGATCGAGGTGGGAATGGGTTGTGAAGTGGGCGGCCAGCAGGGATTCGAAATGCGGAGCAGGCAGCACGAGGCGCCAGCGGCCATCGCCGACAGCAATTCTACGCGGCCGCATCCCCCCTCAATGCGTGATTTTACCGCCTCAATCTGCGCAAGAACCGATTGGATTGACTCACCGTATCGTCCGTATGGAACACATTCGCCCTGGCCGGCGTTTAACCCTTTGCGCACTGTAACCCGGATCACATGCGCCTCGGTTTTGGCACCGCGCGAAATCACGAAACGACCTGCGATGGGAAATGCTTCCGGTATGGCTTCCAACTGCAAATGCATAGACAATCTTCCCGATTCGGATAGTGCGCCGAACATTGGACAACGACAGGCATAAAGGCAACGAAGGCTTGGGCGACAAACGAAGTGCAAAACCTGCCGAGGCGGAATTTTTGTTGAATGAGCGTGGCGCAGACGCATGCCAAATTGTGCCCTCCGGCACATGGACGACCAATCACATCGTAGCCGTTGATGCTCCCCTGCGGCAGGTCGCGGACAAAAGCTATCGCGCTATCGAGATCAACATGTTGGGAATTGGTGAATTGGATACAGCTGGCGCCTGGCTGCTTGAGCGCACCATGCGTGAATTGAAAAAGTCCGGCGCGACTGTATCGGTCGTTGGCGAACGCGACGGGTTCAAAATTCTCCTCGCCGCTGTAAGTGCAGTCCCGGAAATTGTTCCGGTACAGGCACCTGGTCTCTATTCCGGTATCATCTCCGGATTCTTTGAGGCGACCGGCAAAGTTGTCAGCACGTTGAAGAGTGATTTTCTCGTCTCGATGCACATGCTCGGCGCGACAATTCAGGGCGCGCAAATGAAAATTGGCCGCAGCCACGGTGTCAGCCCGGCTGCAATTGTCTATCAGATGGACAAGATGGGCGTCGGCGCGCTGCCGGTGATTATCCTGATGTCGTTTATCATCGGCGCGATTATTGCCCAACAGGGTGCGTTTCAGCTTCGCTATTTCGGGGCTGAAATTTTTGTGGTCGACCTGGTCGGCATCCTTGTTTTACGCGAAATCGGGGTGCTATTGACCGCCATCATGGTGGCAGGCCGCTCCGGCAGCGCGATCACTGCTGAAATCGGGTCGATGAAGATGCGAGAGGAGGTGGACGCGCTCAAGGTCATCGGGCTAAACCCTATCGGCGTTCTGGTGTTTCCGCGCCTCGTGGCTCTTGTTCTGGTGTTGCCCCTGCTAACCGTCGTCTCAGACATTTCCGCACTGATCGGTGCATCAGTCGTAACATCTACCTACTCGGGCATTTCGCCTGCCGCATTCATTGGAAGACTGCGTGATGCAATCGACTTGAGCACCTATTTTGCAGGCCTGATCAAAGCCCCGTTCATGGCCATGATCATAGGCATTGTTGCAGCGGTCGAGGGCATGAAAGTCGGCGGCAGCGCCGAATCATTGGGCCAGCACGTCACCGCGTCGGTCGTGAAAGCGATCTTTGTCGTCATCGTCGTTGATGGGCTTTTTGCCATGTTTTACGCCGCGATCAACTTTTAGGACCTGCTGGAACGGATGGATCAAAGCCCGCAAACATTGCACGGACCAAAACGGAGTGTCGCAGACGACACCGGCGAAGCCATACTCACGGCCCGAAACATCACCGTCGGGTTCAACGGCAAGCTGGTCCTCGACAAACTTTCACTTGACGTGCGACGCGGCGAGATACTCGGATTTGTCGGCGCTTCAGGCTCCGGAAAATCTGTGCTGCTGCGCACCATTCTCGGTCTTAACAGCAAGCAGTCGGGCGTCATCACGATGTTCGGCAAAGACATTGACAAGCTTTCCGACGCGCAGAAAATTGGCATGGACATGCAAATTGGCGTGTTGTTTCAGCACGGCGCGCTGTTTTCCGCGTTGACGGTTGCCGAAAACATCATGGTGCCGTTGCGCGAATATCTTGATCTTTCGTCCGCGCTGATGCGGGAATTGGCGATGCTCAAATTGTCGCTGGTCGGACTGCCGCCGGATGCCGCCGGCAAATACCCGTCCGAACTTTCAGGCGGCATGATCAAGCGTGCTGCGCTTGCCCGCGCGCTGGCTCTCGATCCGGCCATCGTTTTTCTGGACGAGCCGACATCCGGTCTCGACCCGATTGGCGCTGCAGCTTTCGATGAATTGATTTCAAATATGCGCGACACCTTGGGGCTGACTGTCTATATGGTCACACACGATCTCGACAGCCTGTTTTCGGTATGTGACCGGATAGCGGTGCTTGGAGACAAGAAAGTCATTCTGGAAGGCACAATTTCCGAAATGCTCGGCTCTGAACTCCCGTGGGTGAAACTCTATTTTCGCGGACCGCGCGCACGCCTTGCCGCCGGCGCCAAGACACTGAGGAACTGACGCATGGAAACGCGCGCCAATTACATCCTCGTCGGCATCGTCACGCTCACTGTTCTGCTGGCGTCGTTCGGCTTTGTCTACTGGATCGCAAGGTTCGGTGACACGACCAACAGCGTCCAGCTGGAAGTGCGCATTCCAGGCTCCGTCACCGGCCTTTCTGTTGGCAGCCAGGTGTTGTTCAACGGCATCAAGGTTGGTGATGTGCGCAAGCTGATCATTGACGCCAAGAATCCGAAGGGTGTCGTGGCCATCACTGAAGTCGGGCTCGACACACCCGTGACAAGCGCGACAATCGCCACGCTTGGCTTTCAAGGCTTGACGGGACAGGCCTACATTGAGCTTAAGGGCGGCGACCCCAACGGCGAGAACATACTTGTCAAGGCGCAGGAAACTGGCGAGCGCGCGGTTGTTCAGGCCGACGTCGGTGCCGTGAACAATTTGATAGATCAGGCACAGAATATTGCCGGCAGCGCCGAAAAGGTGCTCGCGGGGTTGCAGAAATTTGTCGATGACAATCAAAAGCCGCTCTCTGAGACGATTGCCAATGCCAACAAGTTTTCCACCGCGTTGGCAGCGAATTCAGATGACATTGATGAGTTTTTGGCAAGCGCAGGAACACTTGCCAAGACGCTTCAAGGTGTCTCGGGACGGCTGGAGACGACACTGGCTGCCGCTGAGGATTTGCTGAAAAGTGTCGACAAGCAAAAGGTCGACCGGATCATGGCGAACGCCGAGAAAGTATCCGCCGCCCTTGCAGCGTCAAGCGGCGAGGTAAGCAAAGTCGTCTCATCGGCAGATATCGCAATCAAAAACATCAGTGATCTGGCCGCCAAGGCGAATAAGAGCCTCGACGGCATCGACACCATTCTGGCGGCTGCCGATCTTGAAAAAGTGAAGTCTGCCATAAACAACTTCGAACAAGTCTCACGCAATGCCAACACTGCGATGGCTGATGTCACCAAGGTCACTGAAAAGATCGGCAAGCGCGCCGACGACATCGACCAGATCGTCGGCAACGCCAAGGACCTGTCTGCCAAACTCAATCAGACTGCAGTCCGGGTGGACGGCGTGCTTGAAAAAGTGTCGGCGTTTCTGGGCAATACGGAAGGGCAGGGTCCGGGTTTGGTCGACGAGGCCAAAACCACACTCGCCGCATTCCGCAAGGTTGCCGACACGCTCAATTCACGCATTGGCGAGATCAGCGACGGGCTGGCGAAGTTTTCCGGACGTGGCTTGAACAATGTGGATGCACTGGTTCAGGATACGCGCAGGTCAGTCACACGCATCGAACAGTCAATCAGCGAGATCGAAAAAAATCCCAACCGTCTCATTTTCGGTGGGGAAGGATCTGTGCCACGAGTTGATGGCCGGAACCGGCGTTGACTTGTTGCGTTCCTGTCT
>JANMQE010000550.1:0-4918 GCA_031370195.1 Phyllobacteriaceae bacterium | reverse complement strand
CGGATGCCCTCGGCACCGAGACGCATCGCCGACTGAACGGCACGCTTCATGGCACGGCGGAACGCAATGCGGCGCTCCAGCTGCTGGGCAATCGACTGGGCAACAAGCACCGCGTCAATTTCAGGCTTGCGAACTTCAACTATGTTGAGGCTCGTGTCGCCGCCGGTCAGGTCAGCGAGACGCTTGCGCAGCTTTTCAATGTCAGCGCCCTTCTTGCCGATGATCAGGCCCGGACGCGCCGAATGAATGGTCACGCGGCACTTCTTGTGCGGACGCTCGATCACCACCTTCGAAATGCCGGCCTGCTTCAGCTCGGTCATCAACATGTCGCGGATCTTCAGGTCTTCATGCAGAAGCTTGCCGTATTCGCCGGTGTTTGCATACCAGCGCGAATCCCAAGTGCGGTTGATGCCAAGGCGAAAACCGATTGGATTGATCTTTTGACCCATTATGCAGCCTCCCCAGTGGCGGCGGCTTCGCGCACGACAATGGTCAAATGTGAAAACGGCTTCTCAACACGGCTGGCGCGGCCACGGCCACGAGCGTGGAAACGCTTCATGACAATCGACTTGCCGACAAATGCTTCGGCAACCACCAGAGCATCCACATCAAGATTGTGGTTGTTCTCAGCGTTGGCGATTGCTGACTCAAGCGTCTTCTTCACGGCGTCAGAGATACGCTTGCGCGAGAAGGTCAGGTCAGCCAACGCTGCCGCTACCTTCTTGCCGCGGATCATCTGAGCCACGAGATTGAGCTTTTGCGGGCTGACACGGAGGGTGCGGGCGACTGCCTTTGCCTCATTGTCCTTCAGCGCGCGTTCGGCCTTGGCCTTGCTCATGTTATTTCCTCTTCGCCTTCTTGTCCGCCCCGTGACCGTAATAGGTCCGCGTCGGAGAGAATTCACCGAACTTGTGCCCGACCATCTCTTCAGACACCGAGACCGGGATATGCTTGTTGCCGTTGTGAACGCCGAAGGTCAGGCCGACAAACTGCGGCAGGATCGTGGAGCGACGGCTCCAGATCTTGATGACCTCACTGCGCCCACCGCCACGGACCTTCTCAGCTTTCTTGAGAAGATAGCCGTCGACGAACGGACCTTTCCAGATAGAACGAGCCACTTTAGACTTCCTCTCTCAAATTCAGCGCTTGTGCCGCGAACGCATGATGAACTTGTCTGTCGACTTGTTCGACCGCGTCTTTTTACCCTTGGTCGGCTTGCCCCATGGCGTGACCGGATGACGGCCGCCAGAGGTACGGCCTTCACCACCGCCATGCGGATGGTCAACCGGGTTCATCGCAACACCGCGAACGCCTGGGCGCTTGCCGAGCCACACATTACGTCCCGCCTTGCCGATGGAACGGTTCGAATGGTCCGGATTGGACACCGCGCCGACAGTCGCAAAGCACGTGCCGAGCACCAGACGCTGCTCACCCGAGTTCAGGCGAAGGATGACCATTCCTTGATCACGGCCGACAACCTGAGCGTAGGAGCCGGCGGAACGGGCAACCTGGCCGCCCTTCTCTGGCTTCAACTCGACGTTATGGACTATCGTTCCCACCGGGATTGACTGCAACTGCATGGCATTGCCCGGCTTTACGTCCGCCGAAACAGACGAGATGACGCTGTCACCAACGGCAAGACGCTGCGGCGCAATGATGTAGGACAAGACGCCATCGGCATACTTGATGAGAGCGATAAACGCCGAACGGTTCGGATCATATTCCAAACGCTCGACAACCGCCGCCACATCCATCTTGCGGCGCTTGAAATCCACCAGACGATAGGTCTGTTTGTGACCGCCGCCCTGATAACGGGCAGTGATGCGGCCGGTGTTGTTGCGCCCGCCCTTGGAGCTCTTGCCTTCCGTCAGTGCCTTGACCGGCTTGCCCTTGTAGAGCTCGGAACGGTCCACAAGCACCAGCTGACGCTGACCCGGGGTTGTTGGCTTGTACTTTTTCAGTGCCATTTTTCTGTCCTCAGCCCCTTAGAGACCAGTCGAGACGTCGATCGACTGGCCTTCAGCCAGCGTCACAATCGCCTTCTTGACGTCGCTCTGGCGACCAACGGTGCCACGGAAGCGCTTTGTCTTGCCCTTGCGGACAAGCGTGTTCACCGCAGTGACCTTCACGCCAAACAGCGCTTCAACCGCAGCCTTGATTTCCGGCTTGGTTGCCTTTGGGGCAACCTTGAAAACGACCTGGTTATGATCGGAAACCAGCGTCGATTTTTCCGTGATCACCGGAGCGACGATCACGTCATAGTGGCGAAGATCAGTCATTTGAACCGCTCCTCAAGAGCTTCGACAGCGGCCTTGGTTAAGACCAGCTTGCCGCGGCGCAGGATGTCATAAACGTTGATGCCCTGAACCGGCAGCACGTCGATGTTCGGAATGTTGGCAGCAGCAAGACCGAAGTTTGCATCAACCTCAGCGCCGCCGATCATCAAAGCGTTGACCAGACCGATTTTCTCGAACCGGTCCGCCAGATGCTTCGTCTTCGATTCAGCAGCAATCATCTGGTCGATGATGATGAGGTCGGAAGACTTGGCCTTGGCAGAGAGTGCGTGGCGCAATGCAAGCGCCCTCACCTTCTTCGGCAGATCATGGGCATGGCTGCGGACAACCGGACCATGAGCCTTGCCGCCGCCGCGGAACTGCGGAGCGCGGGCCGAGTGATGGCGTGCGCCGCCTGTGCCCTTCTGCTTGTACATCTTCTTGCCGGTGCGCGAGACTTCCGCACGACCGAGCGCCTTGTGGGTGCCCTGCTGGCGCTTGGAAAGCTGGTAGCGAACCATGCGCTGAAGAATGTCCTCGCGCGGATCGAGACCGAAAATCTCTTCCGAGAGCTTCAGATTGCCGGCTTCGGCACCGTCAAGAGTTGTAATCTTGATATCCATTATTCAGCCCCTTCAATGGCAGGCGCTTCAACAGCTGGGGCTTCGACAACAACTTCAGCCTCGGCAGCAGCCTTGCGGAAAGCAGCGGGCTTGGGCGCATTGGCCGGGATCGGATGCTTGACAGCGTCACGAACGAGGATCCACGCACCCTTCGAGCCCGGCACTGCGCCGCGAACGAGGATAAGGCCGCGATCAACATCGGTCGAAACAACCACAAGGTTCTGGGTCGTCACGCGGGTATCACCCATGTGACCGGCCATCTTCTTGCCCTTGAACACTTTGCCCGGGTCCTGACGTTGGCCGGTCGAACCGTGCGAACGGTGGGTGACCGAGTTGCCGTGCGTGGCACGATGGCCGCTAAAGTTATGGCGCTTCATGACGCCCTGAAAACCCTTGCCGACCGAAGTGCCGGTGACATCGATCAGCTGCCCGGCAACGAAATGCTCGGCAGTGATCTCTGCGCCAACATCAATCATGTTGTCGGCAGACACGCGGAACTCGGCAAGCTTCGACTTCGGTTCAACCGAGGCCTTTGCAAAGTGGCCGCGCTCGGGCTGGGTTACATTCTTGACCCTGGCAAAGCCGACACCGAGCTGAACAGCAGTATAGCCATTCACTTCCTCGGTCCGCTGAGCCACGACCTGGCAGTTCTCCATCCGGAGAACCGTGACCGGAACATGCTCGCCAGCGTCTGTGTAGACGCGGGTCATGCCCAGCTTTTGTGCGATAACACCTGAACGCATCGGTTTGTCCTTCCCGCCCAGCTTACAGCTTGATCTCGACGTCCACGCCGGCGGCAAGGTCGAGCTTCATCAGCGCGTCCACCGTCTGCGGGGTCGGGTCAACAATATCAAGCAAGCGCTTGTGCGTGCGCATTTCAAACTGCTCGCGGCTCTTCTTGTCGATGTGCGGCGAGCGGTTCACAGTAAATTTCTCGATCCGCGTCGGCAGCGGAACAGGCCCGCGTACGCTTGCGCCGGTGCGCTTGGCCGTCGACACGATTTCGCGTGTCGAAGCGTCCAGGATCCGGTGATCAAACGCCTTGAGGCGTATGCGGATATTTTGACCAGTCATTGTTCTTAATCCTTCATTGGCTGCAGGCGTGAATTCCCGCCGCCCTGAATTTCCGCTCTGACCTTGGGAGGCGAGGCCGCCTCCCCGGTATCAGAACGACTGTTCCTTCAATTACTCAATAATGCTGGCAACAATGCCCGCGCCGACCGTCCGTCCGCCTTCGCGGATGGCGAAGCGCAGCTTGTCTTCCATCGCGATTGGTACAATCAGCGCCACGTCAACCGAGATGTTGTCGCCCGGCATCACCATTTCCGTGCCTTCCGGCAGCGTCACGATGCCCGTCACGTCTGTCGTGCGGAAGTAGAACTGCGGGCGGTAGTTGGTGAAGAACGGTGTGTGGCGGCCGCCCTCTTCCTTGGTCAGAATGTAGGCTTCGGCCTTGAACTTGGTGTGCGGCTTGACCGAACCCGGCTTGCACATCACCTGACCGCGCTCAACATCTTCACGGCCAATGCCGCGAACCAGCGCGCCGATGTTGTCGCCAGCCATGCCCTGATCGAGAAGCTTGCGGAACATTTCAACGCCGGTCACAACCGTCTTCTGCGTCGCACGGATGCCGACGATTTCGACTTCCTCGCCGACTTTCACAATGCCACGCTCGACACGCCCGGTCACAACCGTGCCGCGGCCCGAGATCGAGAACACGTCTTCGATCGGCAAGAGGAACGGCATGTCCAACGGACGCGCCGGGGTCGGGATGTATTCATCAACTGCAGCCATCAGCGCACGCACCGCGTCCTCGCCGATTTCCTTGTTGGTGCCGTTCAAAGCGCAAACAGCCGAACCCTTGATGATCGGAATGTCATCGCCCGGGAAGTCGTACTTGGAAAGAAGCTCGCGCACTTCCATTTCAACCAGCTCGATCAGCTCGGCATCGTCAACAAGATCAACCTTGTTCATGAACACGACCAGCGCCGGAACGCCGACCTGACGGGCAAGCAGGATGTG
>JANMQE010000541.1:0-4029 GCA_031370195.1 Phyllobacteriaceae bacterium | reverse complement strand
GCCGCTCATTATCTGGCTGACGCTGAAAGGTGCCATCGAAAGTCCACTGTCGCCGCCCTTGACGAAAATCGCCACGTCAACAATCAAAACGATGACATATTCAAGCAGCACCAGCGCCATCAATATCTTGGCTGACAGGTCCACTTGCCGGTAACCCAAGACAGCGCAGAACGCGATGCCGACGAAGCTCCAGACCCACCAGGGCAGATCTATTCCGATGGAGGCGAACGTGCCTGCCGAAGCCGCGCCCAGAAGGCCGAGAATGCCGATCTGCATCGCGTTGTAGCTGAGTATGGCAATCACGGCCGCTGCGCCGCCAACCTTGCCGCCAAGGCCGCGCGCTGCAAATGCGTAGAAGCCGCCGGCGCTTGATATGTGCCGCGCCATCGCAACGTAGCCGACAGCGAATGCGATCAGGATGATTGTTGTGAGCAGAAATGATCCGGCAATGCCAGCGCCATTACCCAAGAGCATGCTGATCGGCACGCCGCCTGCTACCGCGGTCAAAGGCGCTGCCGCAGAAATGACGAGAAATGTGACAGCGCTCACCCCGAGGCTGTTTTTGCGCAGCTGGTTTGCCCCCGCCGCGTTTGTTGAATTTGCCATTGTACCCTCCAATTTGCAATTCGCCCCAACAGATCCCCTGTTTCATTATTTGAACCATCGGTGCAAATAGAGACTTGCAAAATTCCAAATGTGATGTCAAGTTATTTCACATGTTAAGCGAATAGGGAGTTCGGCCTTAATGGGCACTGTCAGCAAAGCGCTTGGATTGATTGAGCTTTTGCGCGGAAGCGGCCATCCGCTCGGCCTGACCGAACTTGCCCGGCTTGCAGGTTTTGACAAGGCGACAACGCGCCGCCTGCTCTTGGAACTCGCAGCAAACGGTTACGTCGAGCAGGACGGGGATTCGCGCGGCTACGCGCTTGGTCCGGCGTTGCAAATGCTTGGCCGTGCGCGCGAAAGCCGCTTCCCGTTGAACCGCGCAATCCAGCCAGCCGTACGCACCCTGTCTGAACTCACCGGCGAAACTGTTCATGCCACTGAATATTGTGCCGGGTCTCTTGCCTCTATCTTTACGGTCGAATCGGGCAAGGCGAACCGGGTGATCCTCGAGCACGGCCAGAAGCTTCCCCTTCACGCCACAGCATCGGGCTATGCCTTTCTCGCTGCCTCCTCGGAGGCCTTCGTTGAAGGCGTATGCCGCAGGCAGTTCGAGATGTTCACGCCGACCACGCCAACGGATGGAAAGACATTGCTGGACATCGTGCGCGCAACGCGCGAGCGCGGCTATTCCATCTCCAACCAATCGATGGAGGAAGGCGTCTCAAGTGTCGCTGCAGCCATTCGCGGCGCAGGTGGCAAGCCGGTTGGAACGATGGCAATCGCCATGCCGGCGAGCCGGGTCACGCCTGAGGTCATCCGTGAATATGGTGAGCTGGTGCGCAAAAGCGCGGCCCAAGTGTCCGCGCGTCTCTTTGGCAAATCAACCGTGCAACTCTTCCGCAAGGCTTCGTGACACATGGCTTCTTCCACTCCGCGCATTCTGCTGATCGGCACCGGCGACACCAAATCCGATGAGCTCAATTTCATGAAATCCTGCATCGAAGACGCAGGCGGCATTGCAGTTATGATGGACGTTTCTGTACTCGGCGACCCGCAGTATGCCCCCGACTATTCCAAGCATGACATCGCCGCTGCGGCGGGCACGTCCATCGATGGCATCATCAATTCCGGCGATGAAAACTCGGCCATGGCGTTGATGGCTTCCGCTGCGTCAAAACTGGCGCGCAGGCTCTGTGACAATGGCAAGATGGATGGCACGATCATACTTGGCGGCTCCATGGGCACAGATCTGGCTTTGGATGTCGCTGCCGCGCTGCCGCTTGGGGTGCCGAAATTTGTGGTATCGACCATCTCGTTCTCGCACCTCATCCCGCCGGACCGCATCTCGACGGATTTGATGATGATCCTATGGGCGGGCGGGCTTTATGGCCTCAACAGCATCTGCAAATCCGTGCTCAGCCAAGCCTGTGGCGCGGTCGTCGGGGCGGCGAAAGCCAGTGTCCGCCCGCAGACCGAACGTCCCATCATCGGCATGACTTCGCTTGGCAAGAGCTGTCTGAAGTACATGGTGCCGCTTAAGCCGGCGTTGGAATCGCGCGGCTATGAAGTGGCGGTCTTTCACACAACGGGCATGGGCGGGCGGGCATTTGAATCCGTCGCCTCGCAAAATGGATTCGCCGCAGTGATGGACTTCTCGCTGCAGGAAATCGTCAACCACGAGAACGGTGTGCTGGCCACGTCGTCTGGCTGGGACCGATTGGAGAACGCAGCAAAACTTGGCATTCCGCAGATCGTTGCACCCGGTGCGGTCGATATGGTTGACCTTCAATCGTGGGCGCCGCTGCCGCAGCATTTTGCTGACCGACCGTACCATGCGCATAACCGGCTGATCGGCTCCATTACCACCGATCCGGAAGGACGCCGCCAGACAGCGCGCACCATCGGCCACAAGCTGGACCGCGCCTGGGGCCCGGTTGCGTTCATCCTGCCCGCGGGTGGCATTGAGGAATGGGACCAAGAGGGCGAGCCGCTGCATGATCCCGAAGGCCTGCGGGCTTTCAGCGAAGCGATGCGGCTGGCCATCAAACCGCCCGTCGAATTCCACGAAATTCCGGACCATATCAACAGCCTGGCCTTTGCCGCCAAGGCGCTTGAGGTCTTTGACACGTGGGTCGCGGATGGCATCATACCGGCAGGCGTCAAATGACGTCGCAGAAAGCGCTTATCCTCGACTTCGGCGGCGTCGTCACGCGCACATTGTTTGAGACACATGACCTCACCGAGAAGGCGCTTGGCCTTGATCCCGGCACGCTGACTTGGCGGGGTCCATTTGCGCCGGAGACTGATCCGCTTTGGGTATCGATGCAAAACCGAGAGATCACTGAGCGAGATTACTGGATGGCTCGCACTCGTGAGGTTGGGCACCTCATCGGCGAGGAATGGACGTCGATGGTGCAATTTGTCCAAAGTGCCCGCGGCGCTGAACCGGCTTTGGTTCTGCGGCCCGAGGCGCGAGAGGCCATCCTCGCTGCCAAGGCTGCCGGGCTGAAACTCGCCATCCTGTCCAACGAGCTGGACCTGTTTTACGGCGTTGAGTTTCGCAAGCGCTTTCCCCTGATCGAACTGTTCGACGTGATCATCGACGCCACCTACACGCAGGTTCTCAAGCCTGATCCACAAGCCTATCAGCTTTGTCTCGATGCCTTGAACCTGAAAGCATCCGACTGTGTGTTCGTGGACGACCAGTTGAAAAATGTCGAAGGCGCGCTCGCCGTCGGCATTCCCACCGTCCATTTTGATGTGACAAATCCGGCCAAGAGCTACGCTGACGCGCTGACTTTGCTGGGGGTATATGACAAGGAAAACCTCAATGCGTGAAGCCAATTTTCTCACTGAAAACAACGCCAAGCATCTCTGGCACCCGATGGCGCACGCAGGCGAAATGCGCAGCAACCCACCGAAAATCATCAAGGCCGCATCCGGTGTCGAAATCACCGATTTCAATGGCAAGACGGTGCTGGATGCTGTCGGTGGTCTGTGGAATGTCAACCTCGGCTACTCCTGCGAACCGGTAAAGAAGGCGATCCGCGACCAGCTGGACCTGTTGCCCTATTACTCATCATTCCGCGGTACCACCAATCCGCCCATGATCGAATTGTCTTGGGAGCTGTCCGAATTCTTCAAGCCTGATGGCCTCACCCGCGCGTTTTTCACATCCGGTGGTTCTGACTCCGTGGAAAGCGCGCTGCGCCTTGCCCGCCAGTATCACAAGCTCAAGGGACAGCCTGAGCGCACCAAGTTTATTGCCTTGAAGAAGGGCTATCACGGCACCCATTTCGGCGGTGCCTCCGTCAATGGCAATGCCAATTTCCGCCGTGCTTACGAGCCGCTGTTACCGGGTGTGTTTCATCTGCCTGCGCCATGGGATTATCGCAACCCGTTCAACACGACAGACGGCGCTGA
>JANMQE010000536.1:0-4410 GCA_031370195.1 Phyllobacteriaceae bacterium | reverse complement strand
GCCTTGACTTGCCTTGACTTGACTTGGGGCCGCATTGGCGGTCAACAATTGACGAACACGTCAATTGGATGCCGGTCATGTCGCAAGCCTTTGCAACGCTTTTGTCCATTCTCGACCTTGAGCAACTGGAACACAATCTGTTTCGTGGTCGCAGCCCCCAGGTTGGCTGGCAGCGGGTGTTTGGCGGGCAGGTGATCGGCCAGGCGCTGGTTGCGGCGCAGCGCACAGTGGACAGGGAACGGCACGTGCACTCGTTGCACGCCTATTTCATGCGGCCCGGTGATCCGGCGATCCCGATCATTTATGAGGTGGACCGCATTCGCGATGGCGGGTCGTTCACGACGCGGCGTGTTGTGGCTATCCAGCACGGGCATGCGATCTTCGCGCTTTCGGCGTCATTTCAGGCCGATGAGGCTGGTCTTGAACATCAGATGCCGATGAAGATTGGTGTGCCGGGACCGGACGGGCTTATCAGCGATCGCGAGTTTGGCGCGCAGTATGCGCATATGGCCCCTGCTCATATCAGAAGCTATTTCGAGCGCGAACGGCCGATAGAGATGAAACCGGTGTCGCTCAAGCATTATCTCACGCGTGATCCGTTGCCGCCGGAGCAGAATGTCTGGGTGCGGGTGCTTGGTGAAGCTCCGGGCCAGCGCTCGGTGCAGGCGGCGATCCTTGCCTATATCTCCGACATGACGCTCCTCGACGGGGCCTTGTTTGCGCATGGCAGGACGGTTTTTGACAAAGACCTTCAGGCGGCGAGCCTCGACCATTCGATGTGGTTCCACCGGCCGAACGCGCTTGATGACTGGCTCTTGTATCAACAGGACAGCCCGAATGGCTCTGGCGGGCGCGGATTTACCCGCGGCTCGTTTTACACCAGAGCGGGAGAACTGGTCGCATCTGTCGCTCAAGAGGGATTGGTGCGCATCCGGCGACTGAGTGACTAATAAATAGCCAATTTTTCAATTTTGCCTATATTATAGACATATCGCAGTAAGGTTTTGTTAACCGCAGTCCGCACGGTCGGCAGATAGGCCATATAATTCAGGTATTTACCTCCCGAAATTGAATCTGGCACAGTCCTTGAATTCATATCCATGCTGCAGAGCCGTCTAAAGTTTTGCGGCCGCTGAAACGCTGTTTGTGGCGACGGCGGTGTGTACACAGGATCAGGGGGCCAAAGCCTTATGAAAATCGTGATGGCAGTTATCAAGCCATTTAAGCTGGACGAGGTGCGTGAAGCGCTCACAGCCATTGGCATCCAAGGCCTCACCGTAACCGAGGTCAAAGGTTACGGGCGCCAGAAGGGTCATACGGAAATCTATCGCGGCGCTGAATATGCCGTGTCGTTCCTGCCCAAGCTGAAAATCGAACTCGCCATCGCCGATGACCTGGTTGACAAGGCAATTGACGCCATCACCAGCGCTGCCAAGACCGGCCAGATCGGCGACGGGAAAATCTTCGTTTACCCGCTCGAACATGCCGTGCGCATCCGCACCGGCGAAAAAGACAATGAAGCGCTCTGAGCGCGGTCCCGCAACAAGGATTATTCCCATGAACAACAGATTGTTTCAAACAGGCGTTGGCGCGGGGCTCTTGGGCCTTCTGTCCGCGCTTCCCGCGTTGGCGCAGGATGCCGCCGCCGCCGTTGCGCCGGTGGCCGCTGCCGCCCCGATCCCCGACAAGGGCGACACGGCATGGATGCTTACGTCCACGATCCTCGTCATCCTGATGACCATTCCCGGCCTTGCACTGTTCTACGGCGGGCTTGTGCGTGCCAAGAACATGCTGTCAATCCTGATGCAGGTTTTGGCCGGCTTCTCGATGATCGCCCTGCTCTGGGTGATTTACGGTTATACGCTGGCGTTTGCCGGTGCAGGCACGGCAGCTGACGCAACTGCTCTGACGCCGTTTATCGGCAATTTCTCCAAACTGTTTCTCGCCGGTGTCGGCCCCGACTCGCTGGTCGAGACGTTCACCAAGGGCGTCTACATTCCGGAACTCACTTTTGTTGTGTTCCAGCTGACGTTCGCCGCCATCACTCCGGCGCTGATCATCGGCGCGGTCGCCGAGCGCATGCGTTTTGCCTCCGTGATGCTGTTCCTCGCCATCTGGTTCACTTTCTCCTACCTGCCAATTGCCCACATGGTCTGGTGGTGGGGCGGTCCGTCGGCTGTTGATGCTCCGGCAGGCTATTTGTTTGGCCTTGGCGCGCTCGACTTTGCCGGTGGCACCGTTGTCCATATCAATGCCGGTGTTGCCGGTCTGATTGCGGCCATCGTCGTCGGACCGCGCGTCGGCTTCGGCAAGGAAAACATGGCGCCGCACAATTTGACCTTCACCATCATTGGTGCTTGCCTGCTGTGGGTCGGCTGGTTCGGCTTCAACGCCGGTTCCAACCTTGAAGCCAATGGCCTGACTGCACAGGCGCTTCTCAACACGATCACCGCCACCGCCGCTGCGGCCTTGGCATGGTCGGCAGCTGAGCGTGTTCTTCGCGGTCATGCTTCTGCGCTCGGCGCTGCGTCAGGCGCGGTTGCGGGTCTGGTTGCCATCACTCCGGCGGCCGGTCTTGCCGGAACCTTGGGCGCGATTGTGCTTGGCGCAATTGCCGGCATCGTGTGTCTGTGGGCAGTGATCTCGCTGAAACCAATGCTCAAGTATGACGACTCGCTCGATGTCTTCGGCGTCCACGGCGTTGGCGGTATAGTCGGCGCGCTCGGAACGGCAATTGTTGCCGCGCCCGCTCTTGGCGGCTTCGGTGTCGGCGGTGCGGACTACACAATTGGTGGCCAGTTCACGATCCAGGCAACTGCCGTGATCATTGCGGTGGTCTGGTCTGCAGTGGTTTCGCTTGTCGCGCTTTACATCGTCAAGGCGCTGCTTGGTCTTCGCCTTGCTGAAGCGCAGGAACGCGAAGGTCTCGACATCACTTCGCACGGCGAACGCGCCTACAACTGATTGGATGCGGGCCGGATCAAACTGGCCCCTCCTCACCCACGGCTTGGCATTTGCTTCAAGTCCATGCTCCCGTCGCGGTCAACACGAACGTGAAGATCGCCAACTTGAAGGCCCGGGCAACCGGGTCTTTTTTTGTTGCATGGCATCTACGCAACAAACGCGCTGGCACTTCAGTTTTAAGCTTCACAAACAGGGATGGTTAACAGGCTCTTTACCCTTGTGCCTGTAGGGTCTGCACTGGAATCTGCCGTTACACGGCGGCTGGTGCAGGCAATACGGGGTTTCGGACATGCGTCCACAGGGTTCGGCGGTCTACACGGCGCGTACTGTTTCAAAACAGGGGCTCAATGGCTTCCTGTGGCGGCAGCTTGAAGCGCTTTGCGGCGTTGTGCTGATGACGTCCACAATGGCTGGCGTTGCCGCGCTCGGCACCTGGAGCGTCGCTGATCCAAGTTTCAGCCATGCCACCGGCAATGTGACCGTCAACGCGCTGGGCGCGCCGGGCGCGATCTTTGCCGATCTTGCGATGCAGTTTTTCGGCCTTGCCAGCGTGCCGCTTTTGGTTCCCGTGCTTGTCGCCGGGTTTCTTCTGGCGCGCGGGCGGCCGTTGAAGAACCGTTCGCGCCGGGTGCTTGCATGGATTGGCGGCGCACTGTTTGCGGGTTCCGTGTTCGCCTGTTTCAACGCGCCAGCCAGTTGGCCGCTTCCCGTCGGCATCGGCGGCGTGCTTGGTGATCTGGTGCTGCAACTCCCTGGGCGTCTGTCATCCACCGGCTATCCGACAGGCATTTACGCTGTTGCCAGCGGACTGTTTCTCGCAGCTCCAGCCCTTTGGCTGCTCGCCTATGCATCTGGCGTCATCGGCAACCGTGTTGAACCGGTTGACACCGCTGCCAAGCGCAATGCCGCGCGCGATGAGGAAGATGATCTTGATGACGAAGACGAAGAAGGCGGCTTTCTGGCACTCGGTGCCCTGACGCACTATTGGCTGACCATGCGCGGATCGATCAGCCGTGCGTTCTCGGCCATCTCCGCACGCACCCGCCGCAACGACGATGACATGTTTGAGCCTGCACAACGTTCCGCTGCCGGCCGTGCGTCAGTATCGCGCAGGCAGACGGCGGTGGCATCAGACGACTACGACGATGCCGGTCTGGACGACATGCCGTCTGCGCCGCGCATGAAGCAGGAACCGGAGTTTTCGTACGCCCGGCAGGGTTCAAGGCCTGTCCCGGCAGAGACAGACGATGACTATGATGACATGGTCGAGGCTGTTGCACCGCGCATGGTGCAACAAGGCCGGTCGATGGACCCTGCGGCACTGCGGGTGGAAACGCAAGTTTCCCGCCCGAAGCCAGGCGCGCGTGTCGTCAAGGAGGCCCAACGCTCGCTCTTGACCGAGGACGGCTATGAAAAGCCGCCGCTGCATCTGCTCGGCGAGCCGAA
>JANMQE010000533.1:0-4877 GCA_031370195.1 Phyllobacteriaceae bacterium | reverse complement strand
GTCATGCGTCAGTCCACATAAAGCCGCCAGTCATGCTCCTCCTTGAAGCCCAAGACCTCGCGGATCTTGCGGTTTGAAAGCAAGCCTTCAAACTCGCCAATGTCGCGGGTGAAAGGCACATTCGGGTAAAACCGCTTGGCCAATTCGCGCGATGGAATGTTCGATGACACCGTGTTGTTGGCCGCGTTGAACACCTGATAGCCGAGCCCGTCCTTCTCAACGCACAGATGGCAGATCTGGCCAAGGTCGCGCGCGTCGATGTACGACCAGGCAATGCGCTTGCGCATCCCCGGCTTGGCGAAGAATTCCGGAAACAGCTCATACCCGTGCGGCTCAATGACATTGCCGATGCGCAAGGCATGAATAGCGATGCCGGCCCGCTCGGCAAAGGCGCGCGCGGTCCTTTCATTGATCACTTTGGACAGGCCGTAACTGTCCATCGGGCTGACGTCATAATCCTCATCCAGCGGAAACTGGTGGAAATCGCGGTGCCCCTCGGCAAAGCACACGCCGTAAGTGGTCTCGGACGAGGCGACGATCACCTTCTTGATCCCAAGCTTCACCGCCGCCTCGATGACATTGTAGGTGCCCATAATATTGATGCGGAACGTCTCATTGTCCGGCTTCAACAAAATGCGCGGCACGGCAGCAAAATGAATGACCGCGTCAAACGGCTTTGGGCCGCCGGGCACCTCAAGGTCGTCAAAGCCGGTGTGCATCGTTAGCGCATTGAACATTTGCCCTTAGTCCGTGATATCGGCGCTGATGTAGGTAATGCCGGGCCGGTCGAGCGGCGTCAGGTCAATGTTGAAGACTTCATAACCCTTGTTGGCCAGCAAAGGCAGAACATGCCGCCCCGCCTTGCCCGAGCCGCCGGTGAACGCAATACGCTTTGCCATGAGATTTCATCCTGATTCTTGTCTGCGTCATAGATGCGCCTTGCCACGCGACGGTCAACCTAAAGCCGGTAGATTTCGCGGTTGATGCGGCAAGCCCCTTCCGCTAGAAGCAGGGCACACGCACCCGTAGCTCAGTTGGATAGAGTGTTGGATTCCGAATCCAAAGGTCGCAGGTTCGAATCCTGCCGGGTGCGCCATTTTCACTATGCGTTGACTTCACATCACCGCTTCAAGAATTGCCTGAACAAGACTGGCGGCTCGGCGGACTATCCCGGTTTGACTGAAGCTGAATTGAGGCGGATTTGGTTCAAGCCGACGACCATCGCGCGGATGGCGGCTCACTGCACGCAAGCAACTATTGCTAATAATGCGGTGAGGGCGCAAGATTTTCCGGAGGGCGCTTGTTTGCAAAAGGACAATTGCGCTATGAGCCAATTTGGCATCGAACCGGTTCGTAATCCCGCCGCCCTCGGCTTCGACATGGCGCGACTGGCGCGGCTGAAGCCGTGGATGCAGCGCTATTCCGACACCGGGCGCTGGCCTGGCGGTGCGGTGCTTGTCGCACGCCATGGAGAACTTGCCTTTTTCGACTGCGCCGGGTACGCCGACGTCGAAGCCAGAAGGCCTTGGCAACGCGACCTCATCGCCCGCATTTATTCGATGACAAAGCCTGTCACCGCCGTTGCACTGATGATGCTGTACGAAGAGGCGCGCGTGCATCTCGACGACCCGGTCGAGGCTTACCTGCCGGAATTCAAAAACCGGCAGCTTCTGATACCGGGGGCAACGTCGCTTGACCAGACGGTGCCGGTCAAGACGACGATGACGATTCACCATCTGCTCACCCACACATCGGGACTCAGCCTTTTTACGAATCCGCGATTGCTGGGTGAAGCTTACGCCAAGGAATCACTGGGACTCGCCCCTGCCTATGGCGGGCTGGACAAGATGGTGCACAGAATCGCCGAGCTGCCACTGGAATGGGAGCCGGGCACGAGATGGCAATACAGCACCGGGTCCGATGTCATCGGCCGCATCGTGGAAGTCGTTTCGGGAATGCCACTCGACAAATATTTCGCGACACGCATCTTCGAACCTCTTGGCATGACAGACACCGGCTTTTCTGTGTCGGACGCTCGGCTCGACCGTTTTCCCCCGCTTTATGTGGCTACTGCTGGCGGCATGGATTTGCACGAAGCGCCGGAGGGTTCGGCGTGGCGGCAAGGCAAAGTTGATACATTCTGCGGCGGCGGCGGTCTTGTGGGCACCATCGACGATTATTGGCGGTTCGCCGAAATGCTGCGCGGTGGAGGCAAATTGGGCGACGAACGCCTCCTCAGTCCCCGCACGATGCAATTGGCGGCGTGCAATCACTTACCCGGCGATCTGGCTTCCATGGCAACCGAAGTTTGGGCCGAGACCCAGTTTGACGGCGTCGGCTTCGGTCTGTTGGGCTCCGTCGTCCTCGACCCGGCCAAGGCACAAATTTCGGCGCAAGTGGCCGACTACGGCTGGGGCGGGGCGGCAGGCACCTTCTTCTGGGTGAGCCCGGATGATGACATGGTTGTCATTCTCTTCACGCAACTGCTGCCTTCGAGCGCCATTCCGGTGCGCAAGGAGCTGCGAGCACTCGTCCATGCGGCGCTGACAGGGGCCTGAGACTTGCCAACAGAAATTGCCGCGCAGCATGCTTGCGGGGTTGGCCGGCCTGGGGTTGGCCGACTTGGGCCGTGCCCATCATTCGCTGTAGTCGTTGACTTGATATTGAATGCAGCGGCAAACGCTCTTGTCGCGGCCCGGCCTTTGTCTTGGCCAGATAAGATGGCCGACAAGCCCCTGCCGACGTCTGCATCTTATGACTTCAATGACGCAAAAGTTCCGGCCTGCATCCTACATGGTGCGCCATTACCCTCTTGACCTGAACGCTTTCACGGAACCCGCGCCCGTGCTATTGTGCAAGACGCGGGTGACATGCCAATCAGGGCAATTTTACCGTCCAGCCCTGAATTGCGCCGCCATCATCCCGCCGCGATCAAGATCTCACTCGGGAGGCCATCATGACAGCATTCAACGTAGTGCGTTTCAAGATCAAGCCGGGCATGGAAGATGTGTTTCTCGATGCGCATCGCAAGATGGATGCGCGCTGGCCGGGGATGCGCCATGCCAACATCATCAAGACCGGCGAGGCCCGCTACTGCGTCATTGGCGAATGGGAGAGCATGGAGGCAATGGCAGCCGCGCGGCCGCAGATGATCGCCACGCTCGACAGTTTCCGCCACACGCTTGAGCATATGGGCAGTGATCTGGGCGTGACAGATCCGGTTTCGGGATCGGTTGTGCTGCCCTTGATGTAGGATATGACAGACCGAAAGAGGCACCGCCGCAGTCGCAGCGCCATGCGACGTTGCTTGTGGCTATTTCCTGGCGATCTTCTTCTTTGCAGACAGCGGCGCAAGCTCGAACAGGCCGACGCTGTGTGCGGGAATCGCAATCCATTCGCCGTCGTGACCAAGCTGCTTTGAAGACGCAGCGCAATGCCACTCGCGCCGCTTGGGGGCGGCTGGCAGGCGGGTAAGGACGCGGCCCTCACTCCTGTTGATGACAACAGCGCAAACGTCCAACTCGCCGCCCTTCGCGCCCGGTGCTGCCAGCATCATGCCAAGGAAATGGTTTCTGGCGTTTTCCCAGTCCGCTCCCTGCATCGGTTCTCCATCAGGCCGGAACCAAAGAACGTCGGCATGGTCCTGCCCGTCCCGCTGCTTGCCGGACAATAGTGCAGCGGACGCAAGTGCAGGGTGCTTGCTGCGCAACGCCGACAGTTTTGCGGTGAAATCCTCAAGCTCAACATCGCGCTTGGCCCAATCGAGCCAGGTGATTTTGTTGTCCTGCGCATAGGCATTGTTGTTGCCGTGCTGGGTGCGGCCGAATTCATCGCCTGCTGTGAGCAGCGGTGTGCCGCGCGAGACGAACAGCAGCATCAACATGGCTTTCACGTCGGCAAGACGCGCGGCGCGGATGCCAGGTGCTGGCGTATCGCCCTCTGCACCATGGTTCCACGAGAAATTCTCGCCATGGCCATCATGGTCATTCTCGCCGTTGGCCAGATTGTGCTTGCGCTTGTAAGCGGTCACGTCATGCAGCGTGAAACCGTCGTGCGCGGCAAGAAAATTCACCGAGCGGGTCGAATCCGGCCAACGACCGAAAAAATCGGCTGACCCCGCGAGGCGTGTCGCCAAATCTCCCAGTGTGTGCGGATCACCGCGCCAGAAGCGGCGGACATCGTCACGGTAGCGGTCGTTCCACTCTGAAAACTGCGGCGGAAAATTGCCGAGTTGATAGCCACCGGGGCCTGTATCCCACGGTTCGGCAATCAGCGCCGCACCGGAAAGCACGGGATCGTGCCGCATCGCCTCAAACAGCGGCGCGTACTGTGAAAACCCCTTGTCTGTGCGGCCAAGCACGGTTGCAAGGTCAAAGCGGAACCCATCCACACCGCCATGGATCACCAGATGGCGCAGGGCTTGAATGATGAGATCGCGCACCGGTCCTCGATCAACGGCCAGCGTGTTGCCGGTGCCCGCATCATTGATCAGCGCACCCGGCTCATCTTGGTGATGGCGGTAGTAGAGCGCATTGTCCAATCCGCGGAACGACAGGACGGGGCCATACACATCGCTTTCGCCGGTGTGGTTCATCACGACATCAAGGATCAGCGCGATGCCAGCCTTGTGCAGCGCATCGGCAGCAAGCCTCAGGTCGACAATGCCATTTGGTGCCAAACGCGGGTCCAGCGCCATCAGCGAGACCGGATTGTAGCCCCACGCATTGGAAAGGCCATGCGGGGCCAGATGCCGCTCGTCAATCCAGGCGTTGACGGGCATCAATTCCACTGCCGCAACGCCCAGTTTCTTGAAATGGGCAATGGACGCGGGATGGGCAATCGCCGCGAGTGTGCCGCGCAACGCATCCGGAATATCC
>JANMQE010000067.1:0-3914 GCA_031370195.1 Phyllobacteriaceae bacterium | reverse complement strand
TCTTTGACAATGCCCGGCTCGCGCGCGGGGATAATGAATATTGCCAAAATCGGCGGCGTGCGGCGTGACGCCGTCAGCAGCGGGGCTATCGAATATCGCAGTTTCAATGAATTCTTTCGAGTGGGCCATCCATACAGGACGGCTTCGCGCGGGAGTTTACAAAAACGGACTTATGCAACGGCCCCACAGCGGTATAAAGAACGCCTGCGATCCGGAGCTAAAGTCATAGCGCTCTGTCCGCTATTCCTTCTTGGCATCCTTGGCGCGGTCAATCGCCTTCAACACCATGTTCTTGGCTTCTGTGGAATCGCCCCAGCGCACGACCTTGACCCATTTGCCGGGCTCCAGATCCTTGTAGTGTTCGAAGAAATGCTGGATCTGGTCGCGGGTGATTTGCGGCAGTTGCGAGGCTTCGAAGACGTTTTCATAGCGCTTGGTCATTTTGGGTGAGGGCACGGCGATCAGCTTTTCATCGCCGCCGGCCTCATCTTCCATCACAAGAACGCCGATGACGCGGCAGGAGATGACGCCGCCCGGCACAATGGCGCGGGTGTTGCAGACGACGACGTCAATCGGGTCGCCATCGAGCGAGAGCGTGTGCGGGATGAAGCCGTAATTGCCCGGGTAGCGCATCGGCGTGTAGAGGAAGCGATCAACAAACAGCGCGCCGGAGGCCTTGTCCATCTCGTACTTGATCGGCTCGCCGCCGACCGGGACTTCAATGATGACGTTGACGATTTCCGGCGGATTCTTGCCGATGGGTATGGCTTCGATGCGCATGCGGAACTTCCTTTGAGGGTTGATTGACTGTGCTGATTTCCGATTAATTCAGGCGTGCGGGTGACGCAACAGGAACCTTTGGGCAGGCACTTGACGCACATGGGGTTCAAGGCCAGATTTCGACGATGAAAAGGCTGACATTTGCATGTGCCGTCGCACTCTCAAGCACACCGTTGATGGCGGAAAGTGTCTACACCAAGCTCGACCTTGATGCGTGTCCTGCGGTGGAAAAACTGGAAGAGGGAGGCGTCTGGCGCTGCAAGGGCTGGGGTGGTTATCCCGTGGAATTTTCCGAAGGGGATCTGCGGCAGTCGCTGTTTTTCGGGCATCTCGGCGCTTGGTCAAACAAGGGCCACTGGGAAAGCTTTGGGCCGTTCAACCATATTGGCGGCACTGTTGAATGGATTGTGGAGGGCAAGATTGCCAAGGCGGCGATCACGCGGTTCATTATCGAGAATTCAAACGCCAACGGTGAAGTGGACCCGGCTTCACGCGGCGAAGTTCTGGTGATCTTCAAGGTTGGGCAGAAGGGCGAGGGCGAGGCTTGCACGGTCGGTTATGTCGACGCGCGCGCCAATCCGGAGCCAAATGTGTTGGCGCGGAAGGTCGCGACTACGGAGGTTTCAAAATTCAAATGCCGCGCGGATGAGGCGAAATGGCATGGCGTCAAAGGGCAGAGCGCGGGAGACGGCTATATTTCTTATGAAGAGTAGGCCTCAATTCCAAACGTAGGCGATCTTGCGCAGGTTCCGGCCCTCAAAACATTCCGTGCCTTCGGCAACGTCGGCCCCGCCGAGCGCCTCATAGAAGCCGAGCGCCCGTGCATTTTCTTCCAGTGCCCAGACGACCATGCCCTTGAGGCCGAAATCCGTGATGCGGGCGCGGGCGGCGGCGAACAGGCGGCCACCGAAGCCGAGGCCTTGGTATTCAGGGCGCAGGTAAAGCTCGTAGATTTCGCCCTGCTGTTGAAGCGCGCGGGTGCGGTTGCGGCCAAGTGTGGCGTAACCGGCAAGTTTGCCACCGACTTCGGCGACGAGAATGGCGTTGGAGTTGCCGAGCGCATTCATCCACCAATTCTCGCTGCGCCGCGCTATCATGCCGCGCAATGTCTTGTGCGGAATAATGCCGGTGTAGGCATTTGCCCATGCGGCGGCGTGGATATCAGCAATGGCGCTGGCATCGTGTTTCTGTGCGGGGCGAATGTCAACGGCGAGCGTGGTCATGATTTGTTAACCATGGCCCTGCGCCAAGATTCGCGCAATGGGTTGAAGAGACGTTGCAATGAAAATTGTTTGCAACAGCCTGTCAGACTTGATCGCGCGCAAGACTTGATCGCGTGCAAGACCTGATCGCGTGCAAGACTTGATCGCGTGCAAGTCATGCCTAACTGTGAATCATGATCAGGGACAAAGGATTTTTACATGAGCGACCTCTCGCATTTCGCAATCACCAGGAAGTGGCCCGCTGCCCATCCGGACCGCATTCAGCTTTACTCGCTGCCGACGCCGAACGGGGTGAAGGTTTCCATTGCGCTGGAAGAGCTCGGATTGCCGTATGAGCCTCATCTGGTGTCGTTCGGCACCAATGACCAGATGACGCCGGAGTTTCTGTCACTGAACCCAAACAACAAGATCCCGGCGATCATTGATCCGGATGGGCCGGATGGAAAGCCGCTGCCGCTTTTTGAGTCCGGCGCAATCCTGATTTATCTGGCTGAAAAGACCAGCAGGCTGATGCCCAAGGACGCGGCAGGGCGCTACGAGACAATCCAGTGGCTGATGTTCCAGATGGGCGGCCTCGGGCCGATGTTCGGGCAGCTCGGGTTTTTCCACAAGTTTGCCGGCAAGGATTACGAGGACAAGCGCCCGCTTGAGCGCTATGTCAATGAATCCAAACGGCTTCTGGGTGTGCTGAACCAACGGCTCGAAGGGCGCGAGTGGGTGATGGGCAAGGAATACACCATCGCCGACATTGCCATTTTCCCGTGGGTGCGCACGATGGTCGGGTATTACGAGGCGGGGCCTCTGGTCGGGATCGAGAATTTCCCGAATGTGACGCGGGTTTATGAGGCGTTTCTGGCAAGGCCAGCTGTGGAGAAGGGACTGGGAATTCCGGGGTGAATTTTAGGTGATCGTGGCGGAATATTTTGAGAAAAGGTTCGGACAGATGGAGGCAGCGCAAGAGTTGAGCGCGCACTTTAGTCTTCCCGCAAGAGGGAAGGCTAAATCGCCTGTTGCCCGAACCTTTTCTCAATATACTCCGCCACCATCACCTGAAAATCTGCAGCAATGTCTGCGCCCTTCAGTGTCGCCGCCTTCTTGCCGTCGATGAACACTGGCGCTGATGGCGTTTCGCCGGTGCCCGGCAGCGAGATGCCGATGTCGGCGTGTTTGGATTCGCCCGGACCATTGACGATGCAGCCCATGACCGCAACGTTGAGAGCCTCGACGCCCGGATATTTCTCGCGCCAGACCGGCATATTCTTGCGCAAATCATCTTGAATATTTTGCGCCAGCTGCTGAAACACGGTAGACGTTGTGCGCCCGCAGCCGGGGCACGCGGCGACAATCGGGATGAACTGGCGAAAGCCCATTGTCTGCAACAATTCTTGCGCGACTTGCACCTCGCGCGTGCGGTCGCCATTCGGCTCCGGCGTCAGCGACACGCGGATCGTGTCGCCGATGCCTTGCTGCAGGAGGATGCCCATCGCGGCGGACGAGGCGACGATGCCTTTCGAGCCCATGCCGGCCTCGGTGAGACCGAGATGCAGCGCTTGGTCCGAGCGCTGCGCCAGCATCGTGTAGACAGCGATCAGATCCTGCACCTGGCTGACCTTGGCCGACAGAATGATGTGATCGCGCGACAGGCCGATGTCCTCGGCCATTTCCGCCGAGATCAGCGCCGACTGGACAATCGCCTCATGCATCACTTCGCGGGCCGACAGCGGTGCGCCTTTGGCATGGTTTTCATCCATCAGCCGCGTCAGCAGATCCTGATCGAGCGAGCCCCAATTGACGCCGATGCGCACCGGCTTGTCATGCCGGATGGCCATTTCGACGATGTCGGTGAACTGCCGGTCCTTCTTCTCCTTGAAGCCGACATTGCCCGGATTGATCCGGTATTTGGCCAGCGCC
>JANMQE010000499.1:0-1580 GCA_031370195.1 Phyllobacteriaceae bacterium | reverse complement strand
GGACAGGCGGATGCCGTCGATGATTGAGGCATGGTTGAGGCTGTCGGAGATGATGGCGTCCTTGTCGCTGAACAGCGGCTCGAACACGCCGCCGTTGGCGTCGAAACAGGCGGCGAAAAGGATGGAGTCTTCCATGCCGAGATAAGAGGCGATGCGGGTTTCCAAATGCGCATGCAGATCACTGGTGCCGCAGATGAAGCGGACGGAGGCCATGCCGAGGCCGTGTGTGTCCAGCGCATCTTTCGCGGCATTTATCAGCGCCGGATGATTGGCCAGACCGAGGTAATTGTTGGCGCAGAAATTGAGCACGTTGCGCCCGTCAGCCGTGCTGATGTGCGGGCCTTGCGCAGTCAGGATCGGCCGCTCGGTTTTCCAGAGCGAGGCGAGCTTTATGGCGGCGAGTTCTTCGGCAAGGCCGGGAAGGATGCGGGATTTGGACATGGCGGCTCCGGTTGGCTTGGAACGTGCAATACCTTTGCTTTATGGATCGGCTGGCGTCAAACAGTGCGCCGACACTGTTCGACACTGTTGCGACCTGCTGACATGTGTATCGTTGCAGCAACAAAAGGTGCGGATTTTTTAATCAACATGCACCATACTGAAACGGATGCGGCGACTCAAACCGCTGCGTCCAGCAACCAGCGCGTCAAACTGCGATGCGATGGATGCATAAAAGCGAAGTGTTGCGGGGGCGGCGCTTCGCTTTTTGCATTCTGCTGCGGGGGTTGCTTTGGCAGTCTGCCGCTGTAGACTGGTCGCATGCGCCACCTTAGCAACTCGCCTCACGCCGAATGGTTTACTGTCGTTGAATCGTCAGTGACCTTGCATGCGCAGCTTTTGGTGCTTTGCGCGCGGATCGGCTACAGTCCGCCCGCCTGATTTTCTGAAGACAGTTTGATCATCAGAAATCAGGAGACAGTCATGTCCTATCAAAACCATTCCCTTGAGCAATTGCAGGCGATTGATGCTGCGCATCATCTGCATCCTTTCACCGACCACAAAGACCTGCGCAATGCCGGCGCGCGCATCATCACGCGGGCCAACGGGCCGTTCATCTACGACAGCGAGGACAATGAGATCCTTGATGGGATGGCCGGGCTTTGGTGCGTCAATATTGGCTATGGGCGCAAGGAATTGGCCGAAGTCGCGGCGCGGCAGATGAATGAATTGCCCTATTACAATTCGTTCTTCCGCTGTTCGACGCCAACGCCGGTGCTGTTGTCGCAGCGGCTGGCGCAGCTTGCGCCGAAGCACATCAACCAGGTTTTCTTTGGCTCTTCGGGCTCGGAATCCAATGACACTGCCGTCCGGCTCGTCCGCCATTACTGGGCGCTGATGGGGCAGCCGAACAAGAACCGCATCATCTCGCGGACAATGGCCTATCACGGATCGACCATCACCGGCGCGTCGCTTGGCGGCATGTCGGGCATGCATGAACAGCTTTATGGCGCGGTGCCGAACATTGTCCATGTGATGCCGCCTTACGCATTCGAGCTGCAAGAAAAGGGCGAGAGCGAGCATGATTTTGGCCTGCGTGCCGCGCGGGCGATTGAGATTGCCATTCTGGAAGCTGGCGCTGA